>JBBSBG010000086.1:0-10108 GCA_038251495.1 Cytophagales bacterium | reverse complement strand
TATCTCTCCAATAAAATAGGCAATGCCAAGAAGTGTTATTTGATTTTTGAAATAGACAATTAGCCCGCCTGTTAAAATGCAATATGAGAAGTTTGCCAAAATAATTGGCTTCAAAAAATTCTGTGAGTTTTGTTTTAAAAAAACGAAACAGGAAAAGGAATAAGCTGCGAAGATTATTGCTACTATCGAAAGTAAAGAAAGAATGTTTTTTGGCATTCCAAAATATTCATTGAAAGTTCTAAGAACTGCAGCTAAGAGAAGCGAAGTAACAACAGCACCTATTGCATCAATTAAGAAAACGGTTTTGAGTGTTAGTGAACGCATATTTTCACCCTTTTATTAAAGTCAGCTGTTCTACATCTCCATCTGCAAGTGTCAACTAAAAGATAAGATGATTTAAATTTATCTATTTAATCAACTATGTTTTCTATCTGCCTATATGTTTATAATCTCTAATCCACCTCCAACTTCTCCAACACCTCCGCTAATTTCGTATAATCTTTAAGGCCGGGTTTCAATTCCTGATTACCAGATATACCTACGCCAGAAACGGTTAAATCAAGAACTTCTTCCAAAGTATAATTGCTTGAATCCAATTCTATAAAGATGTCGGCATAAGATTGTATCTCCTCCAGGATATCTTGATTACTCGATTCACTTTTATTTAGATCAGTAAGAAGAAGAAATGAAATGCGATCGATATTTTTGGTGATCTCGACTTTTGCATTTACCCAATCTGAAATGGAAAGCTTGACAATAAACCTCACATTGGAAGAACTTGGAATTTCTTTTAGCTGCTTAAAATCAATTTGCAGGAATTCAACCGGGTATTCACTTAGTGATTCTGGGATTGCACCAGCGCTCAATTCGAGAATAAACTGCGGTCCGGTAACCCAGCCGGTTATCTCACCCAAGGTTTTGGCATCAATACTATTAATAGGGAAACCTAGCCAATCTACACCCATACCGGCACAATAGCGGGCATCGCTCAGATTAGTAATGTTTCCGGCTTTAACTTTGGTTTTTAACGACATGGCTCAAATATCAAAAAGAAAAAATAACTTTGAAATGAATTAGTGCTAAATGACGGTGACTAAAGTTAAATCAGGTATTGAAGTAATAGGCGTCAGACCGCTTGGAGCGGTGAGACGTCTTGCAATCTTACCGTTTTTTATTTTACTGAGCCTTTTAACCCACTGCTCAGATGAAGATCCGATCAGCACGGATATTGGATTAAATTTTTTTCCATTACATAAGGGTAATAACTGGGTTTATGAAGTTAAAGAAACGACCATTGTTCAATCAGTAACCGAAGTATATAACTATCAACTTCGGGTAACGGTTATTGATTCCGTTAAGAATGTTAATGACGGCTATACATATACGCTCCAGCGCGAGAAAAGAACCTTAGAGACTGAAGCCTGGGAGAGTTTTGAAACGTGGACAGCAGAAGTTACGGGTAATAAATTGATTCAAAACGAAAGTAATGTGTTGTTTGTAAAACTTGCATTTCCTATTTACAAAGGAGGGAAGTGGAATGGAAATGAATTCAATAATTTACCAAACACGGGTAATCTATTTAATGGCAGCAACAGCGATGTATATAATATTTTTGAATTCGACCAGTCAGTATCTCTATCAACAGGTTTAGATTTTTCTGAGACAGCAACTGTTCATCAAAATAGTTTTACAGATGCGATAGTTGGTAAAGATGAACGCAAAGAAATTTATGCCCGGGATGTAGGCTTGGTGTACAAAGAAATTACCCAACTTGAATATTGTTCTACCCCAAATTGTCTGGGGCAACAAAAAGTAGATAAAGGAGTTATTTTGATTCAAACGTTGAAATCGTATGCTTCGCAGTAGGCTGGTAATCTTTTGTCTTTTAGTATCGGCTACAGCTCAAGGACAGGTAAATCGATATTTTATTTCTTTTAAAGATAAAGCAGGCACACCTTTCTCAATTACAAATCCATCTCAATTTCTGAGTCAGAAAAGTATTTCAAGAAGGCAAAAGCAAAACATAATTCTTACGGAAGAGGACTTGCCGGTAAACCCTAATTATGTAGCTCAGGTTAAAAGTACAGGTGCCAGCACCTACTTCACATCGAAATGGTTTAATGGTGTTTTAATTGAAACGGACGAGGCAACGCTTGCTTCCGTGAATGCTTTGCCTTTTGTTTCAGCATCAATTTTAGTTGCGCCTGGAAGTAAACTTACTGGCGGGCGTGTTTCTAAAATAAAGAAGTACAAAAATTCTTCGGCCGATCAGCCCGCTAATCAGTGGCAGTTGCAACAAATAGGCATCGATGAGATGCAGGAAGGCGGGTATATAGGTGAAGGAATTTCGATCGCTGTTTTTGATAGCGGATTTATTGGTGTGAATGTAAGTTCACCCTTCGCAGATTTGTTTGCAGAGAATCGCGTAAAGCAAACCTTCAATTTTGTTAAAAATAATTCCGGGGTTTACACGGCAGACGATCATGGTACTGAAGTTTTATCGGTAATGGCGGCCTATGCCAAAGGCACGTATACAGGTGGTGCTTATAAAGCTGATTATTTTTTATATCTCACCGAAGATGTTAGTGAGTACCGAGTGGAAGAGTACAATTGGACGTTCGCTGCCGAGCGAGCCGACAGTGCCGGAGTTGACATCATCAATTCTTCATTAGGTTATAATACGTTTGATGATTCATCGATGGATTACAAAACATCCGATCTGGATGGAAAAACTGCACAGGTAACAAAGGCAGCTCGCAAAGCAATTGAAAAAGGAATGCTCGTTGTGTGCAGCGCAGGCAACGAAGGCTCAAACTCATGGAAGCTTGTAACTCCACCCGCTGATGCAGTTGGAATCTTAGCGATTGGTTCAATCAATAGTGTAGGCAATTTAAGTTCATTCAGCTCAAAAGGTCCAACAGCTGATGGACGTATCAAACCTGATGTTGTGGCATTAGGTTCAGGCACGAGTATTATTAAACCAAGTGGATCGTTGGGCTCAGCAAGCGGAACCTCATTGGCCAGTCCCTTAGTGGCTAGCTTAGCTGCTGGTGTTTGGCAAGCATTTCCAACATTGAGTGCTCAAGAAATTTATGATGCGATTGTAATGTCGGCCTCATTAGCGTCTGCACCCAACAATCAGATGGGCTATGGAACTCCACACTTTCGTGCGATTGTAAATTACCTTGAGAGTTTGGCAGAAACGGATGTGATTTCTGTTTATCCTAATCCAGTGACGGGTGATCGATTTGAAATCAGACTAAAGCAGCCCCTTGATTCACCTATCCATGTCTTAATCTTTGATGGGTCGGGTAGTCGGGTTGCCGAGTCAACGTTAAAAATTGATTGGGCAAACAATCCGTTTGAATATGACATCTCACAATTTAAAGCAGGCATCTATTTCGTTCGGGTAACTTCTGGAAACAATACAGCTACGGTGCGAATTGTTAAGTTGTAGTTGACTTCGATTTGATGCAATCCCTGCTTATCTTTGTTAGCGAACACGTATCAACTTATACTGAATGAATCCTATTATTGCGCCCTCTATTTTAGCTTCTGATTTTGCCAATCTGCAAAGTGAAGTAACCATGCTTAATGAAAGCCGAGCCGACTGGATTCATGTCGATGTGATGGATGGCGTTTTTGTACCTAATATCTCCTTTGGTGTTCCGGTTATAAAGGCAATTAAAAAGCATTCAAAGAAACCGCTCGATGTTCATTTGATGATTGTGCATCCAGAGCGATACATCGAAACATTTAAAGAAGCAGGAGCAGATAGTTTATCAGTTCATATTGAGGCAAGTATTCATTTGCACAGAACCATTCAGCAGATAAAAGCGGCAGGTATGAAAGCTGGAGTGGCCATAAATCCGCATACCGGTATCATTCAACTTAAAGATATAATTGCAGATATTGATTTAGTTTGCTTAATGTCGGTTAACCCAGGCTTTGGCGGCCAGAGTTTTATTGAAAATACATTTCAGAAATTAGCAGAACTGAAACAATTAATTGCAGAAAGAAAATCAAAAGCATTAATTGAAATTGATGGGGGAGTTAATCATCAAAATGCAAAGCCTCTTTTGGATGCTGGTGCCAATGTGTTGGTGGCAGGCAACTTTGTTTTTTCATCAAGTGATCCTAAATCTATAATCAGGGAGTTGAAATTAATTCAATAGCCGGACAGAATACTAAAACACATAGGCATATAAATCAAATAAAAGTGACTCTAAAATTCGTACATCTAATCCCGATAGCTATCGGGACGTAATTCTAAATTCTTTCATCATGCTCATGCGGTTCTTCTACTTACTCATTCTCATTGTTATAATTTCTTCATGCGCTCGCTCTGTCTCACGCGTTGATCCAGGTCAGCAAATTGATTTAAGCGGCCGCTGGAATGATTCCGATTCACGCCAGGTTGCCGACAAAATGACGGCCGATTTGTTGGGTAGTCCGAAATTCAAAGAGTATGCGGACGCAGTTGGCAAAAAACCGGTAATCATTGTCGGGCAAATTAAAAATCGCACCAGCGAACACATTGATGCCAATAATTATGTCAAGAAATTTGAATTGGCAATTTTCAATTCCGGGTTAGCCGACCTTATAGAATCAGATACGTTTCGCGACAAGCTGCGGGAAGAACGAGCGCAACAACAAGATTTTTCTGACCCGGCAACCATGGCTCATTGGGGCAAAGAGGTAGGCGCCAATCTCATGTTGTTTGGAGAGATGACCTCTGAGACCGATGTGTACAATAAAAATCGGGTTGTTAATTATGTTACCACCCTTTTCCTTACCGACATGGAAACTAATAAACGCGTGTGGTACGGCCAGCAGGAAATTAAGAAGTATATAAAGAATTAAATACGAATATTATCAAAGATGGTGAGGGTTATCAGCAGCCATGCAAAATTCATAGCCATACTTGTTGTATTGATGGTGAGTTCATGCGCCAGTTATTATCAATCAAATTACAGTTTTAATAAAGAGTTTGAACAAGGAAATTTGAATGATGCTTTAGCAGGTCTGCAAGCCAACGCGAATGAAGCAAGAGGTAAGCGTGAGTTTCTGTATAGTGTGAATGCCGGTTTGGTATTGTCTATGTTGGGTCGTTATGTTGAGAGTAACGATTATTTCGAGAAGGCCTTTCTGTTTGGCGAAGACTACAGGATTAACTATTTGAACGAGGCTGCCTCATACCTAACCAACCCAACCGTGACTACCTACAAAGGGGAAGATCATGAACATTTGATGCTTTTGTATTACAAAGCACTCAACTTTTTGAAGATGGGAAAGACCTCTGAAGCACTTGTTGAATGCCGAAGACTCAATATCAGGCTTCAACAATTGAGTGATCGGTACAGCAACGAAAGCAAATTTCAACGCGATGCTTTCATACATACCTTGATGGGAATTATTTATGAAACCGACAAGGACTACAACAATGCTTTTATTGCTTATCGCAACGCGTATGAAATCTACGATGAAGATTATCAGCGTTTATTTCATATCTCTATGCCGGAGCAATTGAAGCCGGATATTTTACGCACTGCCTGGCTTAGCGGATTGAGCGAAGACTTTGAATTCTTCAAAGAAAAATTCGACATGTTGGATTTTAAGTATGAACCTTCAGATGGGGGCGAACTTGTTTTCTTTTGGCACAATGGTTTAAGTCCGGTAAAAGCAGAGTGGGGGATTAACTTTGTGGTAAGTCGTAACAACAATTTTATTTATTTTAATAATAGCGATTTAGGAATCAGTTTTCCATTTTCATTGGATGGGTATAATGACAAAGATAGAAATGGATTAACCAGTCTTGAATTTTTTAGAGTTGCCTTGCCGCGCTACATTGAACGACCCACCTACTATTCGACTGCCACAATTACATTGGAGGGGAGCACAGTAGAACTTCAACTTTTAGAAGATGTAAATAAGATTGCTTTTAAAAGTTTACAACAGCGGATGAACTTGGAATTAAGTAAAGCATTGATCCGTCTTGCGTTAAAAAAAGCAACTGAACATCAGGTAAGGCAGGAGGACAAAATGTTAGGATCGGTATTGGGTATGATTAACGCAATTACTGAAAAGGCTGATACCCGCAATTGGCAAACTCTTCCACATAGTATTTACTATAGCCGAATTCCATTAGCCTTGGGTAAGAATAAAGTTACGCTTGAGTTGAATAGCGTTGGTGGTGAGACTCACCGGAATGAATTTACTTATGAGGCAAAGCCAGGCCAGATACTGTTTCACACCTTTAGTTCGTTGGAGAGCGGATACCCTAATTACGGATATTGATAACATGGCCATTTTCACCATCCATTTCTGACTGCTATCTTTAGCGTTTAATTGAAATTTGACCTGAAAAGAACTCTTGCCATATTCTGCCTGTTAGTAGTTTTTCTTTGTCCATTAGTTTTGGTGGCGCAAGATGACGAGAAACCGACTTTTCCGTTGGAGACCATCTATGCCAAGCGCAAACCTAATCCGGTGCGCAAGATTCTGCGAAATGTTAAGTTTAGCCTTAGCACAGGCTATGGTAAAACCTATATGAGCCATAAGTTGGATGACTTTGGCATCTTTCAGCGAACTGGTTTTGATCCCATGATATATCCACTGGGCATGGCTATAAATCCTAAATATTCAAATTGGATCAACCAAGTAAGCCTTGATACACTTGCCGTTCAACCCGATAGCTTCTTAGTTAACGGGGATACAGCAACACTTGGTTTTAAAGGGAAAGGGTTCAACATCCCACTTAACCTTACAATACATTATGAGTTTTTGAAACGATTTAGAATTGGGGGCGGATTGTCATACGAAGCGATGTTTCTTCGTCAGTTCAACCCAATCACCTATACCGATAAAATACAAAGTTTCAAGCCTGGCAGTCCTAATGGATTTATGTTAAGGTATTATGGCATGGTTGGGGCGTCATTTTATAGAATAAATAATTACTTATTTACGGGTGATCTTCAAATAGGAGGTTATAAGCCCGGAAAAAACTTTGATAAATCTCTCATGAAGAGGGGAATTTATTTCAATCTGGGGATAACTGCTGAGCGAGAGTTTTCTGAAAACTTGAGGTTATTTGTCAGGCCTTCTTTCGATCTGAAGAAATATACATTAGATGTTGAGGGAAAACCCACCGTCCATAAGATGAACGCAGCGTATGTTCAGGTTGGCCTCGTCTACTCAATTCCAGAACTGCCACGTTGCTTTCACAAAGATTGTAAGATTCAGATGAATCATGCGCACGGCAACAAAGAGTACAGAAGCAGGGTGCATCCGTTCTACAAAAAACAGAACCCAGGCTATGGCGAAAACCATCCTGAACTGATTAAGTACAAGGGCAAAAACAAGCGAAAATTAAACCCGTATTAAGCACCTCAAAACCTTTATAGAATCTTTGAAATTTTAATCGAAAATCCCGCTTTAGGTATCTTCATTTAGCACTACAATTGAGCATTTTTAGTTACCTTGCACACTTGTTTTTAGCACCTGTAAAAGGGTTTTAAACAACTCATTAAACCAAAGGTAAAAAGTGGCTGAAGAAAGTAATCTCCCTCCGAGACAGAATATCATTCCGATCAATATTGAAGATGAAATGCGTGGCGCATACATCGATTATTCGATGTCGGTTATCGTATCAAGAGCATTGCCTGATGTACGTGATGGACTGAAGCCTGTGCACAGGAGAGTGCTCTATGGAATGCTTGAGTTGGGAGTTAACTACAACAAACCACATAAGAAATCAGCAAGGATTGTAGGTGAGGTGCTTGGTAAGTATCACCCGCATGGCGACTCTTCCGTGTATGATACCATGGTACGGATGGCCCAAGACTGGTCGTTACGTTACACGCTCGTTGATGGTCAGGGTAATTTTGGTTCCATCGATGGAGATTCTCCTGCTGCAATGCGTTACACTGAGGCACGCCTTAAGCGAATAGCAGAAGAACTGCTTTCAGATATCAACAAGGAAACGGTAGACTTTCAATCCAACTTCGATGATTCATTAACTGAGCCAACCGTTTTGCCAGGCAAGATCCCTAATTTGTTGATGAATGGTTCTTCGGGCATTGCTGTGGGTATGGCTACAAACATGGCTCCCCACAATCTCACCGAGGTAATAAATGGTATTGTTCAATACATTGATAACAAGGAAATTACGATAACTGAATTAATGAAATACATTACTGCTCCAGATTTTCCAACTGGGGGCATAATTTATGGTTATCAGGGTGTTCAGGAAGCTTTCCTTACGGGAAGAGGACGCATAGTTGTTAGGGCTAAAGCAGAGATTGTGACCAACGCCAATGGTCGCGATCAAATTGTTGTTACCGAAGTTCCTTACATGGTAAATAAAGCCATGATGATCGAGAAGACAGCTGCTTTGATCAACGAGAAAAAGATTGAGGGTATAAGCGACCTTCGTGATGAATCGGATCGGGATGGCTACCGGGTTGTTTATGATCTGAAGAGAGATGCAATTCCAAACATTGTTCTTAATAATCTATTCAAATACACGGCCTTACAATCTGCATTCAGTGTAAATAATGTTGCCCTTGTAAAGGGTCGCCCTCAAATTCTGAACCTAAAGGATTTGATTGTGCACTTTGTGGATCACCGCCACGAGGTTGTGGTGCGCAGAACGAAGTTTGAACTAAATGAGGCTGAAAAAAGAGCACACATTCTTGAGGGATATTTAATTGCTCTTGATCATCTTGATGAAGTAATCACATTGATCCGTAATTCAGCCGACCCGGACATAGCTAAGGAAGGATTGATCAAGCAATTTAATTTATCAGAGATTCAGGCAAAAGCCATATTGGAAATGCGTTTGCAGCGCTTAACCGGACTGGAGCGTGATAAGATCCAAAATGAATACAACGAGCTTAAATTGTTGATCACAAAGCTTAACGATATCTTAGGAAGTGAAGCCCTGCGCATGGGTATTATCAAAGATGAATTGGCCGAGATAAAGGAACGCTACGGTGATAAACGTAGAACAGAAGTTGTTCATAGTGATGATGATATAACCCTTGAAGACATGATCCCGAATGAAGAGATGGTGATTACCATTTCTAATCAGGGCTATGTAAAGCGCACTTCGCTTTCTGAATATCGTACACAAGGTAGGGGCGGTATTGGCTCGAAAGCTGCGAGCAGTAAAGTAGATGATTTCACCGAGAATTTATTCATTGCGCAGGCTCATAATTATCTATTAATCTTTACAGAATTTGGTAAAGTCTACTGGAAAAAGGTGTATGAAATCCCGGAAGGAAATAAGACTTCAAAGGGGCGTGCCATCCAAAACCTGCTGAACATTGAACCCGGAGATAAAGTGAAGGCCGTGCTTAATGTTAATAACATTACGGATGAGGAATACATCAATAATAATTTTGTAATTCTATGTACTGAACGAGGTACTATTAAAAAGACCTCATTGGAAGCATTTTCAAGACCCCGGGCAAATGGAATTACCGCCATCACCATCAACGAAGGCGACCGTTTGCTTAATGCGGCATTGACTAATGGTAAGAATGATATTATAATTGCAAAGAGTGAAGGGAAGGCGGTTCGTTTTAACGAAAGGGATGTACGCCCAATGGGTCGCACGGCTTCTGGTGTAAGAGGGGTCACGTTGGAATCTGCTGAAGACAGGGTGATAGGCATGGTGTGTTTATCTCATGACAATGCTAACTTGTTAGTGGTTTCTGAAAAAGGATATGGAAAACGTTCCTTAATTGAAGACTACAGAATTACAAGGCGGGGTGGCAAAGGCGTAAAGACGATTAACGTTACAGAAAAAACTGGCAAGCTTGTTGCAATCAAGAGCGTAATTGATAATGACGACTTGATGATCATTAACAAATCAGGAATTAGTATTCGAATTAGTGTAGCTGAATTAAGGGTGATGGGAAGAGCCACACAAGGCGTTCGGCTAATTAAATTAAATGAAGAGGATGCTATTTCATCGGTTGAAAAGATTCAAAAAATTGAGGAAGACATAACTGAAACAGATAGTACAACTACAGAAGATATAAACTAAACTTGAACATAAATTAAATTTGAAAATGAAAAAGATAGCCATCTTATTAATCGGTAT
>JBBSBG010000085.1:0-10118 GCA_038251495.1 Cytophagales bacterium | reverse complement strand
TGCACGCTCGTTTTCTTTGCAGCTCGTGAAGGAGTAGTGTGGGCGTTAAATCAAAAAAGCTGGAAAAGATTATTTTACATTTCTAAAAACTAAATGAATGACCGAACGCGACCTTATTAAACTAGAAGGTACCATCCGCAAGAAAATGGAGGATATAAAAAAGCAACGTGTGTCGCTAAGAGACAGTGGCATTGGTGGTTTAATGAATTCCTTAAAGAAAGTGGACGAAGCGTTGTATGAGAAGATAATGCCTGAGTATAAGAAGATGGCTGCTGAGAGTAATATTTTTAAGTAGTTTTTTTCTGTTGGTAACAACACGAAAATCAATCATGAAGTTTTAATTGTTTTTTCCTATGCGCCATATTACCATTAGTATTCACCTTATCATGAAAAGAAACCTGTTATTTCTATTACTACTCTGTGCCGGAAAAATTGTAGCACAGACAAATACTGAAACCTATCCAGTTGATCCTGCTTCCGTTGAACAAGCCGGAATTCCCAAAGGGGAGATTTTAAAATTTACTTTTGAGAACTCTAAAATATTTCCTGGCACTTCGCGTGAGATTAGTATTTATGTGCCGGCACAATATAAAGCAACCAAACCAGCATGCGTCTATGTAAACCAGGATGGCATTCAGTGGAAAGCTCCAACTGTTTTTGATAACTTGATTGCCAAAAATGAAATACCCGTTACTATTGGGATGTTCATCACACCCGGAAAAGTGTTAGCCCAAAACACAGAGGCACTTGATCGGTTCAACCGAAGTTTTGAGTATGATGGCTTAGGCGATAATTATGCAAGATTTTTATTGGAAGAAGTTTTTCCTTTTGTAGAAAGCAAAAAAACTTCTGATGGTCGTGCCATTATGTTATCTAAGAGTGGAAATGATCGCGCAATTGGCGGTTCAAGCAGCGGAGCGGTTTGTGCCTTCACCGCTGCCTGGGAAAGGCCTGAAGAGTTTTCACGCGTGTTTAGTGCCATAGGAACATATACCGGTTTGCGAGGTGCCGATCGGTATGATATTCTTATCAGGAAGCACGAGCCAAAACCGATTCGCATTTTTTTACAAGATGGTTCTAACGACTTAAACATTTACGCAGGCGATTGGTGGAAGGCGAATGAATCCATAGAACGAGCCTTAGTTTTTGCTGGCTATGATGTTAAGCACGCATGGGGCGAAGGCGGCCACAATGGGCAGCAAGGTACGGCAGTTTTTCCGGAAGCTATGCGTTGGCTATGGCGCGATTATCCAAAACCAATTAACACAGGCACAACCAAAAATTCTTTTCTTAATGACATCTTGGTTGAAAATGAAGATTGGGAATTAGTGGGGGAAAATTATGGCTTTACAGAAGGCACGGCAGTAAATTCAAAAGGCGAAGTATTTTTTCAGGACATCCCCAATTCAAAAACATATAAAGTAGCAGTGGACGGTAAGTTGGAAGTGTTTCTCGCAGATTCTAAAAAAGCAAGTGGCGCTACATTTTCTGCAACAGACGAAATGATTACAATCACTGGAGGCTGGAGCGAACCACCAACAAAACAAGTGCATCGCTATAAAACTGCTAAGGGATATGATGTTTTAGCCGATGAAACTCCGGGTAATGATGTTGTCGTTAGCTTCAAGGGAAATATTTATGTTACCTCACCCGATGGGAGAGAACGCCCCAGCAAATTGTATTTGATAAAACCGAACGGAGAACGAAGTGTGGTTGACGAAGGACTAAAATTTGCAAATGGGGTTTGTCTATCGCCAGATCAAACCCAACTTTATGTTACCGAATCAACTTCGCATTGGGTGTGGATATATCAAATTCAAGCAGATGGTACGCTAAGGAACAAGCAAAAATATGGATGGCTGCATGTGCGCGATGCAGATGAAAATGCCTGGAGCGATGGATTGAAATGTGATCGTGAAGGAAGAATTTATGTGACGAGTCTAAGCGGCATTCAGGTGATGGATCAATTGGGTAGGGTAAACGCAATCATTCCGGTTCCTAAAACAAAAGGCCAGGTTTCAAATCTTTGCTTTGGTGGTGCTAATTTTGATGTGCTTTACATCTCGTGCCACGATAAAGTGTATCGAAGAAAAGTGAAGGTGAAGGGAGCCAATAATTTTGAAAAGCCTGTTAAGCCCAACAACCCAAGACTTTAAAATGCACTGGGTATTGATGAATAATTAATTCGGGCTAACCTATTATTATTTTTTGCCGATTGTTATAATGCCTGAATTGCTGTTCGTCATTTGCCAGTCACCTAGCGAAATAGGAATACAACCAATTGCATTGAGTTGATCGAAGAAATCTTTAAGCTTAAATTCTTCATGTTTCGATTCTTTCATCTTTGCATAATCGGCCAGTGTAACTTCCAATAAATATTTTCCCGTGATGTAGCTGCTGCCATAGCCTGGCTGACGCAGATATAGGTGTTGTTCAAACATAAGTAATTTCTTTTCAGTCTTCATCCAACCGCGTGGCGTATACTCGGAATGAATTTTTCCGGCCTCTTCCATCGTTAATTCATTGGCATGAGCATAGAGTGAACCTAATCCTCTAGCCGCCCTTTGCGCAATCATGATGTAAACAATTTCCCGAACCCGTGGATCATCATCATATAAACCAGCTTGCATAAACATTTCTTCTACAGCCGTGGCTGTGCCCTCATTCCGCGAATCAAAAATATTGTATAGTAAAGGCGCTCTACGAATTTCATCAGCGTGTGGCTCATTGTCCATGCGGGCAAGCTCAAACCAGTGGTAAAAGTGCGAGTACAGTGGTCGTGGGTCGTAATGCATGCCAATCAGAAAAAAGTTTCGCTTTTCAGTTGGCACAAAACTTCCAAGATGTTCGCGCAAAGCCGGTTCGAAATAATCTTTCACCGTAAGGATTTCATCTTTCTCCAAAAAGGATAACAAGCTTTTTGCAGATCGCTCAGCCATCGCATTAAATTCTTCGGGTGTGCTTGCAGGTTTTAGTTCCGGTAATTTTCTGTTTCGATGCTCTTCTAATTTCAAAGCAGTCCAGGCGCGAGTGAGTTCGCGTTTTAATAGCATCACTTCATCATCCCACGTAAGTGGAACCAGATGCACGTTTTGTTGATACCAGGTGTAATTCTCTTTACCAATTCCCGAAGGTTCTGTCTTAGAAGCCGATTCTTTTTCCAACCACTCAGCTAAATCATTTGTTGAAGTTATTGCTGCATTTATTACAGAAACTAAACCTGCTTGCGCGGATACGCCCGGCATTTCTAAAAGTGCATTCAACTCTTCGCTTTGAGTTTTAATATCACGAATGCCAGCAATCCATAATTCCTTTGCATTTCCGGTAAGGTTGAGTTTTCCTTGTTCGTTTAGCGGAACGATGACATTTAATTCGCTGATTAATCTCATTCCACTTTCGGTATCCAGCGGAAACTTGTATGTCCATACGTCAACTACTCCATGATGAGTTGAGCCTTCATGCGCGGGCACATCACTGCGTTCCGTCCATAAAGTTTTATAATAAGCAGGGTCGCGTTGCCAGGGCTTTAGAATTCGATAATTAAAATCCCAGCCATTCATTTCGGCCCACACTATGTGCCAATCAACACGCTGTTCAGTTGGCCAGTGTGCCGTGTCTATTGCCAGCAATCGATTTTGCAGCGCTTTGAATTCAGGCATGCGCTTATCAAACGTTACTGCGGTATAGTCAGGTGCGCCTTCGCGCTTGGGCGGATTTTCAAACGTACGCCACTCTTTAAATAAATCTACCAGACTAGCATAATCTGAAGTTGAAGGTGTTGGTTCTTGTTTCTTTTCAGGACTACAGGCAATAACTAGAATGGTGCATAAAAGGAGTATCGGATTTCGCATAGTGAAATTTTAGAGTAACGAAGATATAAAAAGTATAGAGTACATAGTCTATAGTACATAGTCTTTAGTAAATTGTCTATAGTAATAATTTTCATCGTAGATGAACTAACTCAATACTCAATACTAAAGACTCTGCACTTTATAAGTACCTTTGCACATTACTTTAAGGACGCTCGCTTATGATGACCAAATTTTGGATGATAATCCGGGACGATACCAAACGCACCTTTGAAGTTTGTGGACGTGAGTCCAACGAAAATTCCTTTACCAATAGAACCCATGCTATGCAAAAGGCGGGCATGAATGTTACGTGCATGACCCCTCCGGTTACGGGAAAGACTTCCAGCAAAGACCAGATAAAGTACGATGGTTATACCAAAGAAGATGGCCTTTATGATAGACTGATGAAACAGTTTATGGAGATAACCATGCGGGGCGCGGAAGATCATTGGCACGAAGATTAATCTCTTTGGTAGGTATTTGATGTTCCAATACTCTCTGCATACCATTCTTAAAAAAATTAGTAATCCAGTTTCAATGTCGTTTACTTAAGCACAGTTTTGGTCGCGTTATAAAGAGATTCGATCTAAGAAGTTCAGTCACCCCTCTCTTTTAGAGGGGTTGGGGGTGAGGTCTTAAAGCAAATGGCTAAGTAAACGAAATTGAATCCAGTTTATGATTATTGGTGATTATCATCAGAAATAAGTAATTTGATTGGTTAAATCGGTTGATATGTTGACCTGAATATTGATGCTGAAAAAGAAGCGCTAGCAACTTAGATTTGTTGAGAGAATTATTCCTGAGCAAGCAACCAAGTCCTCGCTTTTTCAAAATCGTCAAAGATTTCAATATTGAAGCCACGCTTTTTGCTGATGTCCATCCAGTATTTACCAAAAGCCATTCCTTCATGTGAAAAAGCTACTGCAATTTTTATTTTTTTCAAATCAGGAATGGAAGCTTCGTAGCGTTTTACAATGTTAAACGCTTCTGTCCCTTTTAATTCAATCTTCAAGGTTCGGTAATCAACCAACATCTTGTTGCTATTGGTTTCAGTAGCTTTTTCAAAGATCTGTTTTGCAGCCTGTGACATGGATGTCAGGTTATTTCGTGTTCCATGCCCTACCACAATTAAGTAGTCTTTATTTAATTCAAAAGTTACGAGTGGCAATTCCATGGTTTGGTGCTAGCGTATCGCGAAAAATAAAGATATGTTTTTAATTTAGCGATCTTCCGGCCACAAAGTAAAGTTTATCACTAACTTAATGTTTAAATTAATTTGTGACACCCTATCATTTTAGCTTAAGTCCCGAGTTTATAAGTGGTTCTGATCTGGATCAATACCTTGCCTTAGGTTGGTTTCGTATGCATCAAAATATTTTTACAACCTCGCACCTTTATCTGGAAAAACCGCATCAGGTTCATTGGCTTCGCTATGCGTTAGCGGAAACAGAAAATAGGGCAACACATCAACGAATCCGAAATCGAGCAAAAAATTTTAGATACGAAATTGAAGATTGCGCGATTCGCGCTGAGCACAAAGAGTTGCACCTACTATACCGCGCGTCTATAAATTTTGATGGCGCCTGGAGTATTGAAGAATGTCTTTTTGGGGATGAACCTGTTACTCGTAGTGTTTATAATACTAAATGCATCTCAATCTATGATCAGAATAAATTGATAGCCGCAGGCTATTTCGATTTGGGTGATACTTCGGCTGCATCCATTATAAACTTCTTTGACCCATCGTATCGCCAGTACAGTTTTGGCAAATACCTCATTCTTCTCACAGTCGATTATTTAAAAGCCAATGACTTTGAGTTTTATTACCCCGGCTATCTGGTTGAGGATGTAAGTAAGATGGATTACAAACTTTTTTTGGGCGAGCAAGATGTTCAATACTTTGATCCGGAAACTGTTGTATGGAATTATTTTAAAGAAAGTAAGGTTTTCGCTTTTATAACCGGCCGCTACCACGCTTAGTTTTTAAGTTATCATAACCTCACTCCCATAATGGGATAATTCGTTTCCTAAAGAGAGCAACCAATCTTCGCTTACTGTGGCAATTAATTGATAATCAATTTGATAGTTCGATGGATCGGTGATTGCATCTGTGGGTTAATAAATTTAAACACTATGAAATCCCCAAGTAAAAAATTGATTGCTTTTGTTCAAAGACACTTGTACTTAATAATCATGATGCTGGTTATTTCGCTAATCCTGTTTTTGTACAGCCAAATCTGATAGAATTAAACAAATTATTTAGAACGGTTTAAAATCAATGATTCGATTGTTTGGTATGGCTCTGGGAAGTATTTTTGATTCTATTCAACCAATACGCTCAACCCAAAACTATGGAATGGCACCTAGCGAAATTTGCTTTATTAGTAAAAATAGTTCAGCCACTCCAAGTGACCTTAAAAAAAATAAACATTAACGCATGAAATGGTTTCTTGATCTTTTTTCAAGTTCGCTTGGAAGAAAAATATTGATGGCACTCACAGGAATTTTTCTGATCCTTTTTCTGACAGTCCATCTTACCGGTAATTTACAATTGCTGAAACATGATGGCGGAAAAGCTTTCAATACCTACGCTGAATTTATGGGTAGCAATCTGTTGATTCAGATTGTTTCCAAGGGCAATTTTTTATTCATTATTCTGCATATAGTTTGGGCTTTGATGCTCACTATCGCAAATAGAAAGGCGCGCGGTCCTGTAGGCTACGCTAAACCAAATAAAAAATCGGTTTGGGCCTCGCGCAACATGGGTATTTTAGGCACGATCATTCTCGTCTTTTTAGTGATTCACATCCGCCATTTCTATGCGGAAGTACACTTTGGAAATTTACCGACACAAATGTATGATGGCCATCAGGCGAAGGATTTATATGGTGAGGTTAACTTCTGGTTTCAAAAGGATTGGTACGTAGCGCTTTATGTATTTAGCATGATTGCACTTGGGTTCCACCTGTGGCATGGCTTTGCCAGTGCATTTCAGACATTGGGTTTAAACCATATCAAGTATAATCCTGTTATAAACTTTGTAGGAAAGGCATATTCCATTTTGGTGCCGGCAGGTTTTGCGCTGATTCCAATTGTTATATTCTTTAGTTAATAAGTATTAAAAATCTTAAACATAGATCATGAAGCTCGATTCAAAAGTTCCGGAGGGGCAAATAGCGGAGAAGTGGACAAAGCATAAATTCAATCTTAAGTTGGTGAACCCAGCCAATAAAAGAAAGTATGAAGTGATTGTGGTGGGCACAGGCTTGGCCGGAGCTTCTGCTGCAGCTTCGCTCGCTGAGCTAGGATATAATGTGAAATCATTTTGTTTCCAGGATAGTCCACGCAGAGCGCATAGTATTGCTGCGCAAGGGGGTATCAATGCGGCAAAAAATTATCAGAATGATGGCGACAGCATTTATCGGCTATTTTACGATACTGTAAAAGGTGGGGATTACCGTTCGCGTGAAGCTAACGTATATCGATTAGCGGAAACCAGCGTAAGTATTATTGACCAATGCGTTGCACAGGGTGTTCCATTTGCCCGTGAGTATGGTGGTTTGTTAGCTAACCGTTCTTTTGGTGGCGCACAAGTTTCCAGAACATTTTATGCTCGGGGTCAAACCGGGCAGCAATTGTTGTTAGGTGCTTATGGTGCATTGAACCGCCAAATCGCAAATGGAAAAGTGAAGATGTATAATCGCAGCGAGATGTTGGATTTAGTGGTGGTTGATGGAAAGGCTCGTGGAATAATTACCAGAGATTTAATAACGGGAAAGGTAGAGGCACATAGTGCGCATGCAGTATTGCTTTGCACAGGCGGATACGGAAACGTATTCTTTTTATCAACCAATGCGAAGGGATCGAACGTAACAGCTGCCTGGCGTGCCCATAAAAAAGGCGCCTTCTTTGGCAATCCTTGCTTTACGCAGATTCACCCTACGTGCATTCCAGTGTCTGGCGATCACCAATCCAAGCTTACGCTGATGTCGGAATCATTGCGAAATGATGGCCGCGTGTGGGTTCCTAAAAAAGCAATGCCAGGATTGAAGTCTAAGGAAGCCATGGCGCTTCCTGAATCCGAACGTGATTATTTCTTAGAGCGTAAATATCCTTCTTTTGGAAATTTAGTGCCGCGTGATGTGGCATCCAGAAATGCAAAGCATGTGTGTGATGAAGGTCGTGGAGTAGGTTCGGGCTTAGCCGTGTTTCTTGATTTTACAGATGCAATAAAGCGCGATGGCGAAGATTTGATTCGCGCCAAGTACGGCAACTTATTCGATATGTATGCGCAGATCACAGGCGAAAATCCATACAAAGGACCAATGATGATTTACCCAGCCGTGCATTATACAATGGGTGGCTTGTGGGTTGATTATAATTTGAGTACTACCGTTCCAGGACTTTACGCCTTGGGCGAAGCAAACTTCTCGGATCATGGTGCAAACCGATTAGGTGCTAGTGCCTTGATGCAAGGGTTAGCGGATGGCTATTTTGTAATTCCTTATACTATTGGCGATTACCTCGCTAACATTGGCTGGAAAGATAAGATTGAAACCGATCATCCTGCATTTAAAGAATCAATCGATGCGGTAAATGAAAGAGTAAAGAAGTTATTAAGCATAAAAGGAAAAAAGACAGTCGATGAATTTCATAGAGTGCTTGGTCTCACCATGTGGGAATACTGCGGTATGTCACGCTCGGAAGAAGGGTTGAAGAAAGCCAAGAAAATTATTCATGATTTGAAGGCCGAATTCTGGACAAATGTAAATGTGCTCGGCTCACCAAATGAACTTAATCAGGAATTAGAAAAAGCCGGCCGCGTGGCAGACTTTATTGAATTAGGAGAGTTGATGGTGGATGACGCACTCAGCCGTACAGAATCATGTGGCGGTCACTTCCGGGAAGAATCTCAAACTCCTGAAGGTGAAGCCTTGCGCAAGGATGATGAATTTGCTTTTGTATCTGCCTGGGAATATATGGGCGAAGGCCAACCTGAAGTGCTTAATAAAGAAGAATTAAAATTTGAAAATGTAAAACTCACTCAACGTAGCTATAAATAACTATGAAGATTACGTTAAAAGTCTGGAGACAGAAAAACAAGGAGACCAAAGGTGCCTTCAAAACCTATCAGCACGATCATGTTTCGGAAGATATGTCATTCCTTGAAATGATTGATGTGTTGAATGAAGAGTTGATAAAGAAGAATGAAGATCCTATTGCGTTCGATCATGATTGCCGCGAAGGTATTTGTGGCATGTGCAGTTTGTATATTAACGGACATCCGCATGGCCCGTTGCAAACAACTACCTGCCAACTTCACATGCGTTCATTTAATGATGGACAAACCATTACCATTGAACCTTGGCGGGCTAAGGCATTTCCGGTTGTAAAAGATTTAGTGGTTGACCGCACTGCCTTTGATCGCATACAGCAAGTGGGTGGCTATGTGAATGTAAACACCGGAGGTATACCCGATGCAAATGAAATCCCTATTCCTAAGAGAATAGCAGACGAAGCGTTTGATTCGGCCACATGTATTGGCTGTGGCGCTTGCGTAGCGGCTTGTAAAAATGCCTCGGCCATGTTGTTTGTGGGTGCAAAAATTTCTCAGTTTGCTTTGTTACCACAAGGGCAGGTAGAAAGAAAGGATCGTGCTGAAAAAATGGTAGCCCAAATGGATGCCGAAGGCTTTGGCTCGTGCACAAACACCTATGCGTGTGAAGCGGAATGCCCGAAAGGAATTAAAATTGCAAACATTGCCCGCATGAACCGTGAATATTTTGGCGCCATGCTAACTTCATATGAAGTGGAATCGGGTGGCGGTGATTAGAAGTAAGCAATACTAAACATAATAGAAACCCAGCAGAGATGTTGGGTTTTTTTATGGTTGTTATATTTATGGTACACATTTAGGAGTATCAGCAATTGCATATATTCGGGTGTTGGATGCAATGCGTGAATTGAGGACGGTAAGCGATAAAGTTGATTGACAAAGATTTATTCTTACATATTAAAGAACGACAGCGGAGCAGCGCCAAATCCATTTTGGAGAAAATGTACATTGACAATTTGCAAACCCGTAATTAGACGTACTGCAGAAATTGGCGATTGGATAATTGGGACAGGTTCAAAAAATTCAAAACTAAAAGACGGAAAGAATTACGATTATTCCGATAGTATAATTTATGCAATGAAAGTAACAGATATAAAGACTCTTTAGGAGTATGACGAATTCTGCAATAAGAAATTGAAATACAAAATTCC
>JBBSBG010000084.1:0-10434 GCA_038251495.1 Cytophagales bacterium | reverse complement strand
TGTCTGGTTGTGAAAGTACAGGTTCAGTAAGTGGAGTTTCGATATACCATGGGGAAATGCAATTAACGCGAATCTGATCGGCACTCCACTCTGAAGCAAGATGTTTTGTGAGTTGAATGATTGAGGCTTTCGTCATCCCGTAAGGCGCGCCACTTTGCACATCGGTGTAACCTGCTACGGAAGCCATGTTAACTACACTGGCTGCCCCCGATTTTTGTAACAGCGGATAGCAGGCATGAGTCAATTGCAACATGCTAAATAAATTCGTTTCGAAGAGTGATCTTATTTCTTCCTGGCTATACTCCACAAATTTCTTTCGAATGTTTGTGCCTACATTATTTACAAGTATATCCAGCTCACCCCAATTCGCGAAAATCTTTTTAACAAGATCAGCCCGAAAATTTGCATCAGTTAAATCGCCTTCATGAGTGAACAGATTTGCAGAGTTCCTTAGTTTACCTAAAATACTTTTAGTATTGCGCGCAACCACAAGCACCTCGCAATCCAGATCTAAGAACTCTTTAGTTATAGCCAGACCAATACCTTTTGTGCCGCCTGTCACTAATGCTTTCTTACCTTGAAGTGTCCACATAGTTAAATTTTTACATGTCCCCAGTTTTCACCGGTTTTAATCCGATGAATCTGCATATCTGATACGCCAAATTTTTTGCTAAGTTTCTTTAAACTTGCTTTGGTAGAAAGCAGCGATTTTTTAATTGCCTTTACGTTTTCGATCGACAATTTTCGATTTCCGATTTTAGCCGGAGTGGGGTTGTTTCGCCAATGCTTTGAGGTTTGATCACGCGTTGCCCACTTTAAATTCTTATAGTTGTTATCTTCTTTATTGTAATTGAGGTGTATAACAAACTTGTGCGCAGGGCTGGGTTGTGTTAGGAAATACTTCGCTACCAATCGATGTATCAAAACTGTTTTTTTCTCTTTCTTTGAAAAGATTGAAACGCATGGATAGTTGCTTAACCGTCCCGGTTTTAAGAAGCGGCCATCGCTTAAAATTTCTAAAAAACTGATTACGCGACCCAAATTGGTGACAGCATATTTCAAACCGGCCGGAGATGTACTTGCGCGTAAGATCTCGACCTTTTCCCTCGATTTTAATTTCATATCAAATAGAATCTTTTTTTATTACTAATAAATACCAATTATTTTCAATAGGCAAGTACCCTTGTTCAAAGCAATAATTATAAACGGCATTTTCTTTTGTCGTGTACCGGCTGGTAATATAGTTAAAGTCGAACCCTTTTTTCACAAGTGTGTCTCGGAGAACGCGCGTTTTCCCGGTTGGGTTTAATTCTAGCAAAATCCTCCGGTTTTTACGCAATAAGTTCATAACATTATTCATGTAAGTGGTCTCATCTCGGTTGAGTTTATTATTATAAGCCACGCGACATTGGTCGGAACAAAATTTTTTATCGGCCCGCCCTATTATTTTACCCCCGCACTCCAGACAGGTCTTTTCTTCTTTTTTAGCCATGATTACGCGGTTTTAATGAGTTTTACTATCCGTTTTTAAACGTTTATAAACGAATATAACCGAAAGTAATTGATTAATAAACGACTAACACTTCCGGTACCCTCACCTTTGTATCATCAATCGGGACAAACCCGGTGAAAGTTTAGAAAATCAATGTTTAACAATTAAATAGTACAATTATGAAAAGTTTAAGAAACAGTGTTCAATTGATCGGTCGCTTAGGTAAAGATCCTGAAGTGAAAAGCTTTGGTAAGAGCCAAAAGGCATCTTTTTCCATTGCTACTACAGACACCTACAAGAACGCGAAAGGCGACAAAGTAGAAGACACGCAATGGCACAACATTGTGATCTGGGGTAGTCTGGCAGATGTGGCCGGCAAATTCCTGAAAAAGGGTGAAGAGGTGTGTGTGGAGGGTAAGCTCGTGCACCGCAACTACGAGACGGACAAGGGTGAGAAACGCTATGTAACCGAAATTAATGTAAACGACTTGTTGATGCTTGGCGCGAAGCAGAAATAGAAGTGCTGCGCTTAGACAAGAAGGCCACCCAAAGCGGGTGGCCTTTTTTGTTTCGTAGTTGTTAACCAAAACTTAACACACCCATGTAAGATTTCCTGCCGTTTCGATTTGGATGGGGGGGGGGTTAAAACCTTACATTCATACAACTTTAATCCAAAACAATTTATGAAACCACAAATCAATAGCCAATTTAAACTAACTTTAAGGTGCATCTTTTCCTTTCTATTAAGTGCGGCTATTATGGAAGGTTGTGTGAAAGAAGAAGTGATTCCCTTTGAGAATCTAACAGATAATCTAAACGGTAATAAAAAACTTGAAAATCCATTCACTGTATTAAACATGCAAAAGGCATATAACAATTTGAAAAAGAACAATGCAAATGGCCGCTCAATATGATATTTTAATTTCTGATACTACTTTTTTTCTTGAGGAGTATCCAATGAATGCCGGGCATATTCAATATTCGCAGGTTAGTAAGATCATTTTCGAGAGTTGGGCCGTAGCCGTGCAATGGCATATAACCAGCATGGAGTATAGAGTGCGGGGCATTGCGAATTATGGAACTCCAACTTTTTTTAATGGGATCAATGGATTCAGAGTCAATTTTGGTTATCAATATTGGTTTCCGGAATTGGATAACACATCACGCGAATACACATCTCTATTTATTGATATTGTTGATAACAACAATCAGATGGGAATGTTTTTTAATGCAATAAGTGATAACCTAACTGGTTACACTTTATCTGGTATTGAGTCGGGATTTCTGAAACATGTATATGGTGTGAGTTCATTAAGGGATAAATTAAAAGCGAACAAGCCGGCTCTTGTTACAGATGCTCAAATAGATGAACTTCTAAACAATTTCTAAAGTATGGATTTAAGAAAAATTTTATCCATTCTTTTGATTAGCGCAGGTTCTTGCATTTCTGAAAGCGGAGGAAAAGTTTATAGCTTCGTTTCGAATAATTCGGGCTTTATCCTATTTCTTGATCACTATAAAAACGGAATTCTCTCAACTGAGCTTTCAAAGGAAATTCCTGCTGGAATCAAGTCTGAGGTTTTAGTCGTTTCTGGAGGCGAGTCTTTGCCGTCCTACCCAACTAACTTAGGCATTCAACAAATTGATTCCCTCATTCTTCGTTTTAGCGATGGCAAGAAAATTACATATTGTAACTTTAGAAACAATTGCTCCGCGCACGCGCTAAATTTTGAGAATGAGAGAAACTTGTTGAACGTTATTAATTGGCAAAAATTGGTAGTTAAGGATTTGAAAAAATACTATGAAGCAGAGTACTTTTTTATTGTTAGTGAAGAAGACTACGCAAATAGTAGATAAATAGTGGTTATATCTTTTGTGATAAGTAGGGTTTTATTGATGCGAAGTAATCTTCACCGATTTATTCGCAGTTAAATAAATTGAATCCCATCTCTCGAGTAATTTTATGCGAAAGTTGAAGGGTGACAAATCTCAAAGGCTAACAGATTAGTTCAACTTTTCGATAGAAGTATTTTATCAGAACCGTTAATGATTTGTAATGGATGTTATGAAAGTCTGCTCGTTATCTTTTTTGTTTCTATTAATTGGGGTTACCACCCTTTCATGCACCGATCAGTTTAGTTACAAAACTGTTTCATTGATAAAAAACGAAACTGATTTTGGTTTGCATTTTAATCTTTACAACGATGGGGTAACAAATATCGCAGACAATTTGGTAGTAGGGGCAAAAAGTAGATTAGAGTTATATGTAGATGAAAATGACGGCTCGGGTTCGGGCTTCACCTATCCATTGCTCATAGAAGGTGTAAAGTATGATTCGATGGTAATTGAATTTACTGCGGACAAAACCGCCATTCACAACGGTCATTTTATAGCTGGTTCTAACCTAAACGCTATTAATTTTAATAGTTCAAGAAATTTTTTTAATAAATCCAACTGGGAACTAAATTCAACAAAAGAAGCCAGAAGAAGGTCTGAAAGGGAACTCGTGTATGCCGTAACGCAACAGGATTATTTGAATGCTAATTGATTTGACGGCATCTCTAAAAACTCCGCTTACCCTTCTCTTTTGTAGAAGGGACAGGGTTTGAGGTAATGAAAGCAAAGGTTTTTAGAGATGCTCTTGATCTAGTCGATAACAACAATCAGATGGGAACGTTTATAAACGCAATAAATGATAACCTAACTGGTTACACTTTATCTGGTATTGAATCTGGGTTTCTTAACCATGTTAATGGACTAAGTTCTTTACGAGCGAAATTAAAAGAAAACAAACCGCTTGGTGTTACCGATCCTCAAATTGACATATTAATCGATAATTTCTGATCGTAATGAAAAATCAAATTTACAGTTTTCTTATATGTATAACTTCGTGCTTTAGTTGCACGGATAGAGACTCCTTCAAGACGGTATCAATTTTAGAGAATCAATCACTTAGCGATGCCACATTAAAATTTTTCAAATCAGGTATTGAAACCGAAGTAAGAAGATTACTTTCCCTAAAAAGATCTTCCAATGAAATATATACCGATCAAAATGACGGAAAAGGACCGGGGGAAGATTTTTAGATATAATTGCTGGACTCAAGTTTGATTCTTTGATAATAGAGTTTGATGAGGGCACAAAACTAATTCACTACGGAGAACAGGTCGCTGGAGATAATCCGGATGCTATTACCTTTAGCCAAGCAAGAAATTTCTTTAACGAGGAAAATTGGATTTTAGAAAACTTAAGTAAGCGCAAGAGAAGGGTAGAGTATGAATTTACTTACACGATTACGCAAGCTGATTTTTTGCGAGCTAAGTAATAGTGCAAAAGGGATCGACTTAGTAAAGACCGTTATAAAAAAAGTTGTTTGTCAACTATCTCTTATATTATTTGGGCTTTCTAATTGCACGGATCAGGATTCAAATGCAGCCTCTACCTTTATAGAGAATAAATCCGGAAAATCAATAGCACCGCAATTTTATAGCAAAACACAGGCAACGGGTGATTTCTATGCAGAATTGAGTGATCTTCAAGGAAAAAAAGTATACAGCGATGGAAATGAAGGAAAAGGCCGTTTCAATTATTACGTTCTTGCTGTTTCTATTTTAGATTCCGTTTTCGTCAACTTTCCGGGCGGAAAAAGGTCTGTTCATTATCCTTCCCAAACGAATGTCATTAATAGTAAGGCAATTCCATTTTCAAGCAACCGCAATTTATTTAATCCTGCCAATTTCGTAGAACACATTGTTTTTGAGAGCGATAAAAGAATTGAAATTGAATATACCTTTACCTTTACTGAGCAAGATTATCTGGATGCTAAATGAACTTCTTTGCTTAATTGTTTTAAAATACCATAAATTGATTCAATTACTTGAGCAACTCTATACAAAAATTGAAGTAATAAATTTTTAGCTGTAACAGCGGGGCACAACTTTTTGATAGAAGTATTTTATCAGACATGACGCGATAGACCTAGAAAAGAAATTATGAATAAAGGGTACATTCTTCTTCTTCTTTTTCTATTAATTGCATTTAATAGCTTTTCGCAAGCTAAGTATTCACTAAAGGCCGAGGCAGGCTTTACAAAATTCCTATTTAATCCGGTTTCAGTTGATGCTGGTCCTGATTGGAAGGGCTATTATCTTGACGGACAAAATGGAATTGATATAAACATCAGCAATGGCGTAATGTTTAAAAAGAAGATATATACCGGGCTTGGCTTTGGATATTTAAATTTTGAAGGACAACATGGGGTTAGTATTTTTTCTGATTTTGAATTTTTGTCAGTAAAGAAAAAAATTGCCCCTCTTGCTAACATCAAGATTGGATATTTTCAGCTGTGGAATCAATACGAAAATGGAACCGATACTGTGCTTATAGAGTTGATGGCTGGTTTAAACTACCACTTAACCGAATCGGTGGATATTTATTTCAAATCAGGATTTTTGATAACCCAACAATCTTTACTTATTCCAATTAGATTGGGCTTTAGGTTCTAACAACAAACACATTTTTAAAACTTGTTTTAACATACTTACCCAAAACAACGTGCTATTCATCAGCTATCGTTATTTTTGTGTTGATGAGTTTTAATTATCCGCAGTTTCTTTGGGCTCTTTCCGCGCTCGCTATCCCACTCATTATCCACCTGTTTAATTTTCGCAAAACCACCCGAATATTTTTTTCGAATACGCGGTTTCTTAAACAAGTAAAGCAGGAGACAACTCAGAAGCGCAAACTGAAGCAATACTTGGTGTTGGCTTCGCGACTTTTGTTTCTGCTTTTTTTAGTGCTGGCTTTTGCACAACCTTTTTTGCCCGCCAAAGAACAATTGACATCCCAGCGTAATCTGGTAGTCTATCTTGATAACTCATATAGCATGTCGGTGCCAGCCAGTGAAAAAGTGCGCGCATTGGATGCAGGGATAACGTATGTGCGCGAAGTAGTAGAATTGTTCCCTTCTGAAACCCGCTATAAATTTCTCACGAATGATTTTGCCCCGTTTTCAAACACCTATAAATCAAAATCCGAAATCTTAGATCAGCTTTCGCAGATTAGGTTGTCGCCCATAAGCAGGTCGTCTGGTGAGATAACGAAACGAATGGGCGATCCGGGGAACACCGTATTCTGGATTTCAGATTTTCAAAAATCTACCTCAGGATTTACAGATAGCTATCTGGAAGATAGCATTCGCCAGATTCGCCTTGTTCCGATTGAATATCAGCAAGCAGCCAATGTTTTTGTGGATTCTGTTTATTTGGATAACCCATTTATTATTGGGGGCGAAAAAAATACACTGCGAGTACGATTGCGAAATGAATCATCGAAAGCAGTGTCGGGACTGGTAACAAAACTTACCATCAATGAGATGCAGGCGGCAACATCCACTGTAACTATAGAGTCAAATAGTTTTGCCGAAACATCGTTCGATTTAGCCCGTGGGCTGAAAGGTTTCAATAAAGCGGTATTAAGCTTTAGTGATTACCCCGTAAGTTTTGATAACGAATTTTATTTTACACTCAATTACTCAGGCCGACTGAAAGTTGTTGAAATAAAACCCGATGCTGGCAAAACGTATTTAGAGAACGTTTACGGCAACCGCGAACTTTTTGATTTTATAAGTTATACAGAAGGAAATGTGGATTACAGTGCTTTGACTACTGCCGATCTGGTAGTTGTTAATGGTATCAATAAAATTGATAACGCATTGAGCGCAGCCATTCAATTATATAAAAATAACAATGGCACTTTGCTCGTGATCCCTGGACTTAAGCCTGATATAGTTTCTTATAAGGAATTAGTGAACGCATCATTAGCTAAAACTGAAAACGCTTCGCTGATCGAATTGGACAAACCAGATTTTCAAAATCCTTTTTTTGAAAATGTATTTGAAGAGCGGTCGGCAGCATTGGCTATGCCACAGGCGCAAAAGGTTTTAGATTGGGGTGTTGATCGTTCAGCTATTTTGCGTTTTAAAAATGGCCAGCCTTATTTATCCAGGTTCAACAACGTATTTGTTTTGGCAAGTTCGTTAAATCGTGAGTCAGGCGACTTTGCTACACACGCCATTTTTGTTCCTGTTATGTATCGCATTGCGGCAAGCGGGAAGAAAGCTGAGCGGAAACCATATTATTATTTATCCACTTCATTAATTACAATTCCAACCGATAGTCTTGTTGGAGATGAGCCAGCCAGAATGAAGGGCAATCAGGAACTTGTGCCTTCGCAGCGCAGACTTGGAGATAGACTTTTATTAGAAATTCCGCGCTATACGGTAAACAACGGGTTTTATTTTGTGACTCATGGCAGTGATACACTGGACTTACTTGGTTTTAACTTAGAGAAAAAGGAGTCAATGTTGGCTCAGTTTACTGGCGAAGAGGTAAAAGCTGCTATGGGTGGCGGTAGCCAGGTGTCTATTTTCAAGGCAAACTCAGCCGAAACTTTCAGCAACGAAATAAAAGAGAGATATTTGGGCACACCATTATGGAAGTATGCGGTGATTTTAGCGCTGCTGTTCCTTTTGGCGGAGGTATTATTGATTCGATTTTTAAAATGATTCTTTATGAAATCTCTAAATCTATCTGTTCCAGATCATGTTAATTACGATGAAACCGAATGGAAGGTGATTTTGGCGGGAGAACTTTACGAGCGCGAAAAACTTACGCTGGGTCAAGCTGCTGAATTAGCAGGATTTTCGAAAAGAGCTTTTATTGAAATTATGGGTAAGTATGGGTTTTCATTATTTAGCGATTCACCTGACGATTTAATTGCTGATTTTAGAAATGCCTGAAATCATTATATCAGATACCAGTTGCCTGATTATACTTGACAAAGTTGGGTTGAGTGATTTGCTCTCTAAGTTATACACTCAGGTCTACGTTACTCCAATTGTTGCCAAAGAATTCGGAAATAAGCTTCCTGAAGGAATAATAATTAAAGAACCTATTGATTTAAATTTATTCAAAGCCCTCTCTCAGGTTATTGATCAAGGAGAGGCAAGTTCATTTGCATTGGCATTTGAAGTTGAAAACAGTATTTTAGTTCTAGATGATAGGAAAGCCAGGGCCGTTGCTACAACATTAAACCTAAAATTTACAGGAACTCTCGGCATTTTATTAAAAGCAAAGAAAGGTGGAATTCTTCCATCATTACAATCTGTGATGGATGCGTTGGCAAAGACTGATTTTAGAATTTCGCAGAATGTGATAGATAGAATATTGAAAGAAGCCGGTGAAATATAATTTATGAAAATACTCATCCGATCAGCACTTATCCTATCACCAAAATCCACTTTTCACAAAAAAAAGAAAAATGTGCTCATTCAAAATGGGCGTATTGAAGAGATAGGAGATAAAAATTATTCAGCCGATCGCGTTATTGAAGCAGAAGGAATGGTTCTATCTGCCGGTTGGTTTGACTTAGGAGCTTTTGTTGGCGACCCCGGCCTTGAACAAAAGGAAGATCTGCTTTCATTATGCAAGACAGCAACTGCAGGTGGTTTTACTGAAGTGGCAGTGTTGCCCAACACACAACCAACGGTGCAATCTAAAAATGAAGTGAGTTACATCACACGCAACAATGAAAATCGCCTCGTTCAAATTCATGCACTTGCCGCAGTTACTAAAAACTGCAAAGGAGAAGAGTTAACAGAAATGATTGACTTGCATGAATCGGGTGCTATTGCATTTACAGATGGATTGAAACCAGTTTGGCATACCGATATTTTTCTGAAGTCGCTTCAATACCTGCAAAAGTTTGACGGCTTGTTGATTGATCAGCCGGAAGACATTTGGCTAAACATGTTTGGTCAAATGCATGAAGGACCTGAGAGCACTATGCTTGGCCTAAAGGGAATGCCACGCATTGCCGAAGAAGTAGCCATCAGTAAGAACCTTGAGCTACTTGCGTATGCTGGCGGACGCCTTCATGCTGCAAAACTATCAACTGCTAAATCAATTGATTTAATCCGACAAGCCAAAAAGAAAGGCCTGAATGTAAGTTGTGATATTGCCGCATACCAGCCGCTTTATACGGATGAAGTGTTGAACGATTTTGATACCAACTATAAAGTCAATCCACCGTTGCGCGAAAAATCGGATCAGGATGCATTGATTAAGGGATTGAAAGATGGAACTATTGATGTGTTGGTAAGCAATCATGTGCCACATGATGTTGAAAGCAAGTTTTTGGAATTTGACCTGGCAGAGTTTGGAATGATTAACATGCAAACATTTGCATCGCAGTTGGTTTCACTATCACGCTCAGTGGACATGGAACACCTGATTGAGAAAGTGACAGATGCACCACGCAGGTTATTAAAGCGACCACCAGTTATAGTTGATGTGGATACAAAAGCGAACCTAACCTTGCTCGATCCAAATCGTGAGTGGGTATTTACACCTGAATTAAATTACTCGAAAGCAAAAAACTCTCCTTGGTTAGGTAACACGTTAAAAGGCAAAGTGGTTGCTGTATTCAACAATTCAAAATATTTGTTAGATGCTTAAGTCCGTTCCGCGGCTGGTATTTATTTCGGTGCGCAATGGACTAATTGCCGGCCTGCTGGGATTCCTTTTGATGATTGTACTTTATTATATGGGGCGGCATCCATTTCTTTTTTCTTTATTCTTTGACTTCCGCCTGATTTTGTTTTCCGTTTTTATGGTGTTTGGCTTAAAGGAGTTGCGGGACTATCACCAGCAAGGCCTTTTATCATTTGGCCAAGCAATGGTTAGTAATTTATTATTCACCATCTTATTTGCTGTTACCGCCTCGGGGTTGATTTGGATTTTCATGATGATGGATGCAAACTTTTTAGCCACTTACATTAAGGTTGCCACTGAGCAAATGAATGCGATACCTACTGAAGCCATTGAGCAAGTAGGGAAAGTTGCGTTTGAGCGTAATTTATTCGCCCTGCAAGGTACTAATAG
>JBBSBG010000083.1:0-10480 GCA_038251495.1 Cytophagales bacterium | reverse complement strand
TTTTGCCGCCCCATATTTTCCATATACTTTGTTGTGTAAATTCAATTTCACTTTCAATAAACTTTTCGCACGACTATACTGCGACTTACTTGTGCCCTCACTGATCCCCAGCATCTCGCCTATCTCTTTATGGTTATACCCTTCTACAGCAAAAAGGTTAAATACTATTCTGCATCCATCTGGTAGAGATTGAATCATAGCAACCAATTCCGAAAGATTAAATGCTGCCAGGCTGATGTCTGCATCTTCATGCAAGTCGATTTCAGTTATATCCACCATTGGCAACAAATACAGTTTTTGCCGCTGACTATTAAGTGCCGTGTTAATCATGATCCTGGTAATCCATGTTTCTAATTTAGAGTCACCCCGAAAAGATTTTATTGCCGCAAATACCTTTATAAATCCTTCCTGCAATGCGTCTTCAGCTTCGGGTGTGGATTTGACATACCGCTGGCAAACCACCATCATTTTTCGACAATAGCGTTCATACAAAGCCCGTTGGGTAGCCCTGTCCCCTTTTACACAGCCTTTAATAAGCTCTTTTTCGCTTAGCATGAACCCGGTATGTATTTTAGACCCGCCCTAAATTCAATAGGTTGGAATGCAATTTCAGTTAATTTATTCGTTTAGTTTTGAGCAATGAGAACAATCATCTTCATTTTTCTGCTTTTCGCAGCCCAAATTGCCAACGCCCAAAAGAAACTCGTTTTCTCCGATAAGTCTTACGAAGAAGAAATAAGAACGGTTATGCTATACCCGCAATTGGAAGGCCAGCGCGATAACCTTAGGTCGGCTGTTGCCCCCTTGCAAGCACAAAACCTTGTGCTTGAGTTTGACGATTTGCAAGGCCAGCGCAGCAACTACTACGTAAAAATAATTCATTGCAATTACGATTGGACAAAGTCGAGTTTACAGGATTTGGATTTTCTTACTGACTACAATGAATATCCGATCAATGAATATGATTTTTCAGCAAACACTTCGGTGCCTTACCTACATTATTTCTTCGCGTTACCCAACGTAAAATTACCCGGCAATTATTTATTAGTTGCTTACCGCGAAAGTGATGAAACCGATTTGTTGCTAAGTAAACGGTTTATGATTTTCGATAACCAAGTTACTTTAGTTACCGATGATCAGAGTAAGGGCTTGGGCACATTGCGCACAAGCAATCAACAACTCAATTTTAAAATCAACTATTCGCGAATTGATGTGATGAACCCCATGGAATCCATTCATACTATCGTGCGTCAAAATCAACGGTGGGATAATGTGCGCAAAAATGTAAAACCCAGTTTTGTGCGAGAAGATAAACGCGAACTTGAGTATCGCTTCTTCGATCAGGATAATCAGTTTGCTGCGGGTAACGAATTTCGGTTTGTAGATTTTCGTTCGCTGAATTCACCGGGTCAAAATACTGGGCGGTTAGATCGAAGTAAAAGACCGTTTCATATTTCGGTGCAAACTGATCAATCGCGGCAAGACCAGGTGTATGCCCAATACCCCGATTTGAATGGAAACTATGTGATTGAAAATTTAGACAACCGCGAAGCCAGCATCTCAAGCGATTATGTGTTTGTCACCTTCTCGCTTGCCACATCGCAACCTGTTAATGGCAATGTGCATTTGATTGGCGCCTTAAATAATTGGGATCACTCAGCCGAATCGAAAATGAGTTATCAAAAAGGCGCGTATGAAAAAACAATATTCTTAAAGCAAGGTTGGTACGATTATCAATATTGGGTTGAAGGTGAAAAGCAAAATGGATTTCAATTGGAAGGAAGTCACTTCGAAACTGAGAATCTTTATGAAGTTTTAATTTATAACCGCCCCTTTAGGCCCAATGCTGATTTGCTGGTTGGGTATTTTCAGTTGCCTGTTAATAAGCGTTAGAGAGACAAAAAATATATCATGATTTTTTATAGGAAATAATGGAGGTAAATCGGTTTTTAACTACCTTTTACCTTTTACCTATGGGCATCTCTAAAAACCCTTGCTTTCATTACCTCAACCCCTGCCCCTTCTACCAAAAGAGAAGGGTAAGCGGACTTTTTAGAGATGCCTTAGGTGTGTACGTTCTTAATTTTAAACAATAAGAAAATGCAAACAGTAAAAGACATTTTATAAATAATATATTTCATAAAGTGGAAATAAAAGCTCCTCAATAAATACCACAATGAAATACCCACCATGACTTTCAAAATAATTATTTCAATTGCAATCACCTTTTTGGGGTTGTTCAATCTTCAGGCTCAAACACTGGTTCAACGAGCCAATGAGTTCTTAAACTCATTACCTGCCGAGCTAAAATCGAAGGCACAATTTGAATTGACTGACCCCGAGCGCTTAAATATGAACTATGTTCCGATTAGCAGAAAGGGACCCACCTTCAATGATTTTAATGAGAAGCAAACCAAGCTAGCCCTTGATTTATTAAAGGCTTCACTAAGTGTAGAAGGGTATAAAAAAGCTTCTCAAATTATGGAGCTTGATAAGGTGCTTATTAAAATAGAGGACAACAAAATGAAAATGCCCGATGGCAGCCCCATGCGCGATCCATTAAACTATCACTTCTGCATATTTGGGGAGCCGTCTGATGGTTTTTGGGGATGGCGCTTTGAGGGTCACCACATCTCCCTAAACTTTAGTTCGCTAAACAACAAAGTTGTTTCTTCTACCCCTTCCTTCTTCGGCAGCAACCCGGCCATTGTAAATGTTGACGGTTTTGACAAAAAGCAAGTGTTGAAACTAGAGACGGAGTTGGGTTTTTCATTGGTTAATTCTCTAACAATTGCTCAGCTAACTGTAGCAAAGTTCTCGGATACGGCACCTTCAGAAATTATAACTGGTAATCGGGCAAAGGTGGAGAATCTGGAACCCAAAGGAATCGCATTTAAGGAACTGACAACCGGGCAAAAGAAAATATTTATGAACCTGTTGGATGTTTACTTAAGCAACTATCAATTAGGATTCTCAAAAACGCTGCGCGCTAAAATTGACAAAGCGGGCATCAATAACCTTTCGTTTTCCTGGGCGGGAAGTCTCACACCCGGTAAGGGGCACTATTACAGAATTCAAGGGCCTATGCTTTTGATCGAGTACGACAATACACAGAATAATGCCAATCATGTGCACACGGTAGTAAGAGACTTAACAAATGATTTTGCTGAGGATATTTTAAAAGAGCACTACCAGAAGGAACATAAGTAGTTTACCCCACTCAGGCGTAACTCACTTCATGATCTACTTCACTTTTAATTGTGCTGGCATTGGCTACATCCAACATGCCAAATCCCTTATGGGAAAAATGGCCTAACCCATTTTCATAAACATATTGCTGCACGGGTTGTGGAGCATACAAAGTAAACGGGAAGGTGTAACCACGCACTTCGTACTTCACATCATGATCGTACAACGGGTATATACGAGCGAATTTTTTATGCGATGCCTGAATGCGGTTTATGTATTCCTTATCGGCCACTAATTGAAATTTATAGAAGTCGGCCAATTGCGCAGCCGAATATTTACCACTCGCTTCCATGCGGGCTATAGTGCTATCGTAAAGCAAATCCGAAAACTCATCTACCTCCGGACTAATAAAGCGCTTACCACTTTCGTCATTGAAAGAGGCCGGCACCAAAACGATCGGTGACAAACAGAGAAACTTCACGGAGTCATTAATCGAAACCGGTTCTTCGTTCTCCACCGATTCGGGAACAAGTTGCAAGCTGCCGATCAAAAGTTCTTTTTGCTCAAACAGGACTTTGATAAAATAGTCTAGGAAGTCCTTATCAGATGAGGAGAAAACAAGTGTCACTTTGGAAGAGAAAAAATGCAACCCTTTGCGACTAATTTTTATCTGACCTTTAAGTCCTGAAAAGTTGTACTGGGTGTACGAAAAAAAGTTTTCGTTTTTGCCTAACATGACTAATCCTTTGATGGTTTGCGCCAGCAAGAACTGATGATGAAAGGGCACATAGGCACCTCTGTTTTTAAGGGCAAATACTATCCGTATTCTCACGGGACTCTCCGGTTAAGGGGTAAAAAATGTTGCTCAAACCCCGCGTTAAAAAAATATGCTGACGGCTAAGGTACTACAAGTCAGAGTAATAAACCGAATGTGTTTAGAAAAAGTTTAAGTGAAATAGCTAAAAAAACTTACACGTTAAACCTAAAATGCATTACATCACCATCCTGAACAACGTATTCCTTTCCTTCTACAGCAAGTTTGCCCGCTTCACGACATCCGCCTTCTGTCTTGTACTTCTGATAATCAGGAATTTTAATAACCTCAGCCCTAATGAATCCTTTTTCGAAATCGGTATGGATAACCCCGGCTGCTTGCGGAGCGCGCCAACCTTTATGAATAGTCCAGGCGCGCACCTCTTTTTCGCCAGCCGTGAAATAAGTAATCAAATTAAGAAGATTATAGGCCGCCTGAATCAGACGATTTAGACCGGATTCCTTTAGTCCGTATTCCTCCAGAAAAACCGCACGGTCTTCGAGGCTTTCAAGTTCTGCAATCTGGGCCTCAATAGCGGCACAAACAACCACTACTTCGGCTCCCTCATGCTTCACTAATTCCTTCAACTGATCTACAAATTTGTTTCCGGTATGAATGGCCGCTTCATCGACATTGGCCACATAAATCACCGGCTTATCAGTAAGCAACTGCAAGTCTTCAATTGCCTTTTTATCTTCTACATCCATAACTAAGCTGCGTGCATTTTTCCCTGACTGAAGGGTTTCTTTATAGGCAACCAGCGTGGCTAATTCTTTCTTGGCTTTAGCGTCCCCGCTCTTTGCCGTGCGCTCAACTTTAGAAATCTTTTTCTCAACTGAATCAAGGTCGCGCAATTGCAATTCAATATCAATCACTTCCTTATCGCCAACAGGATCGACCTTGCCGGCTACGTGTATAATGTTCTCGTTCTCGAAGCATCGGATAACGTGAGCAATGGCATCTACCTCGCGGATGTTTGCCAGAAACTGATTGCCCAGCCCCTCACCTTTGCTGGCGCCTTTCACCAACCCGGCTATATCTACAAACTCAAAGGATGTTGGTAATACTTTTTGCGGATTTACTAACCCCTCAAGGATTGTAAGGCGCTCGTCAGGAACGGAGATTACGCCTACGTTAGGTTCAATGGTGCAAAATGGAAAGTTGGCTGCTTCAGCCTTATTATTTGAAATTGCATTGAACAGCGTTGACTTTCCAACATTAGGCAAACCAACAATACCACACTTTAAACCCATAACTGTACTCTATGATTAAATCAGGGCGCAAATATAAGAGATCACAGGAAAAGAGCGGGCTAAAAAAAGAAATCCAATACTTTGTAAACCGGATCAAACCCGGCCAGGGATAGCAGTGGAAAGCCCGAAGTGTGTGGTTTTAGCGCGTGGCCGGACTTGGAGCGGATAGCCCGTAAAGGCCGCCAAAAAAATCATGCGAAAAGAAAAGCCCCGGTTTTCACCAGGGCCAGTCCCATTTAGGTTTAGGTAAAATCTTTAATCCCATTTCAATTCAGAATCCACAGCCGGAGATTTAGCTTCTTCTTCCTTTTCACGTGCGTGATCGAAAGAATCGAAATCAACTTCGGGCATCAATTCAGTCTTTACATGGTTTACGGTATTATTCAAGGCCTCTACAAATTTGTTAAAGTCTTCTTTGTAAAGGAAAATCTTGTGTTTTTCGTAGGTAAACCCCTCATCATCTTTGTTATATCTTTTTTTACTCTCGGTAATGGTAAGATAATAATCATTTGAGCGGGTTGACTTTACGTCAAAGAAGTAGGTTCGCTTTCCTGCCTTCACTTTCTCAGAGAAAATCTCTTCTCGGCCGTTTGTCTTGTTCTCTTCCACGTATTATCAGGTTTTGGTTGGTTTTTGGGTAAAAATGCCTAAATCGAAGGTAGTATTTAAAATTTCTAATGCAAAAAGTATCACCCATTTTGAGCGGATTTATAGTGTAAATTAGGGCAAAGCATATTTTATTAATAAGAAGAGCGCATGCGAGTTGAGGATATCAAGCTATCGGGAAGTCTGGAATTGTTAGCAAAACAGTTGGTTGAGGGTTTTATTACCGGTCTACACAAATCACCATACCATGGTTTTTCGGTTGAGTTTGCGGAGCATAGACTCTATAATCAAGGCCAGAGCACGCGCCACATCGACTGGAAAGTATTTGCTCGCACCGATAGGCTTTATACCAAACAATATGAAGAAGAAACAAACTTGCGGTGTGTGATTGCGCTGGACTGCTCTTCCTCCATGTATTATCCAAAAGACAGTCATCAGAAATTGAAGTTCAGCATTTACGCAGCTTCGGCTCTTGCTTATTTACTGAATAAGCAGCGCGATGCCGTGGGCCTATGTTTGTTTTCAGATAAAATAGATGAGTTAACACCTATTCGATCGACCCCCACACATTTAGACAAGCTATTTACCTTACTGGATAAGAAATTAAAATCACCAGGAGAACCAAATAAATCTACGCGGGTTGCCGATGTGCTGCACGAGATTGCTGAGAAGACTCATAAGCGCTCACTGATTATTCTTTTCAGTGATATGTTTGAAGGTGGCGAAAAAGAAGATGAAATCTTTAAAGCCCTTCAGCATTTAAAGCATAACAAGCACGAGGTAATTCTCTTTCATGTAACCGATCATAACACAGAGCTTGAATTTAAATTCGATGAACGCCCGTATGAATTTATAGATCTTGAAAGCGGTGAAAAACTAACCCTCAATCCGCACGAGATTAAAGATCAATATGAAAAGCAATTGAAGGAATATTACGCCACGTTGAAAATGAAATGCAATCAGTTAAAGATTGATTTTATCTCGGCTAATATTCAAGCCGGATATTTTGAAGTGCTGCAAGCCTATATGATTAAACGATCGAAAATGCGGTAGAGTCTTTGATTAGACTTTAACAGGTTGCCCCTCTGGGGCAAATCATAATTTCATTTTATTTTATCTACAAATAGGATGCTCCGCTGGAGCATTGAGATTTATCTCAAGAAATAAAGAGTATCTCTAAAAACATGCAACAAATGTCAGACTGAGTTTATCGAAGTCAGCTTCGACAGCAAAAAAAGTGATTTACGCTTCGACAGGCTCGAAACGTGACAAGGTTTTTAGACCCCACAAAACATAGTTTCCAATCCACTTCAAAGAACTATGCAACAGAGGCGCAAACCTATTTGTAGAAAATATCACAACAATACTGTCCGGCTAAATTAGACCACCTCAAACCCCCACAATCGTTGGTGCTAAATGTTTACAATCACATCATTAAACATAACCATCTATTGACAGCTAATTGTATAAATTATAGTTCTAATAATCCTGAACAACATTTTGCGCAAGAGGCGCAACCTATTTGTAGAAGAATCCAATTGAGTTATGTCATGCCCCAGCGGGGCAACCCATCGCATTCTTTGCCAATCTTCAAAACCAGAAAGTAAAAAAATAGATATGAATCAGATATGCCCAAGAGGGACAACCTTTAATATGCTAATCATAAAATTCAAACAAGTATTCATCTTTAAAAGAAATATCAAAAAGCTTTAGCAACGCTATATACTCTGACTTAAAAGAGGTCTTAGCATGATGGCTCTTTTGATTTGCAATGTATTTACAAACCTGATCAATTTGTGATTTGCTATAAGAGAAAGCACCATAACCTTCCTGCCACTCAAATTTTCCCTTAATGAACTTTCTATCCTTAATCCAATTATTGCTTGCCCGCTTAATATCCTTCGCTAAGTCTGAAATTGATATAGCAGGATTCAAACCCAAAAAGATATGAATATGATCAGGCATACCATTAATGGCAAGCATCTTATGCTTATCATTTTGAACCACTGCTGTTACATATTTAAATAGTTGATCCTCCCATGCAGGTTGAATAAAACTTATCCTCCCTTTCGGGGAAAAAACCAACTGGATATATAATTGCGTGTAGGTATTAGCCAAGGTTAATGAAAATTAAACAGATTGCTCCGCTGGAGCAAATTACAATAACCTGACTTAATTCTATAAACAGGTTGCTCCGATAGAGCAAAACCACACAATCGCAAAGATCATAAAGGAAGTCAAGTGTTTAGATTTCCCAACAAAACATGCACCAAGGGCACAACATCTTGCAGAAATACCACATGCAAAATAATTTGCCCCACAAAGTAATCTTTCAACCACTAAAATTGGGCAAAGAAAATAAACCACTATGGACTGCAAGTTCATAGGTTTTAATTACAGACTGAAAGTCTTACGCTGAAAGCGCATAGTTTCAACTAACGATTAAGACCAATGAAAAAAAAATGTATGAAATAACTCTGCGCAGAGGTGCAACCTATTTGTAAAAAAGATCGATGGCAAAAAAATTGCCCCAGAGGGACAACTAATCTCGCAAAATTTTTAGTTTGGAAACCTTAACAATATTGTTAAGCCAGTTCTTCGTTATGCAACCACGATTTCTTGGTCATCAAATCTGCTTTGGCCTCCACCATGTCTGGATCAGGAACACAGCAATCAACAGGGCAAACTGCCGCGCACTGCGGCTCTTCGTGAAAGCCTGTGCATTCTGTACACTTGCCAGATACGATATAATAAAATTCATCAGAAACAGGAGCCTGTGATGATTTAGCGTCAACCTTGGAACCATCCTCCATTTCTATTTGGGTAAGTGCTGTGCCACCAGCCCAATTCCATTCGCGCCCACCCTCATAAATAGCTGTATTCGGACATTCCGGTTCGCATGCCCCGCAGTTAATACACTCGTCCGTTATCTTTATTGCCATGCTACGCTAAATTTCAAGTTTCTGCCTGTACTTTTGCCACAAAAATACGTCAGCAAAGTCAACTGTCAAAACAACAGAACTACCATAAAAGTTTAAGTAAAGATGAAATTGGAAGATCGGATCGAAGCATTTGTATCGCTGGGCAATAAAATTGAGGGCCTGAAGGAATCAGAAAAGCTTGAGATAGCAGACAATGCTGCCCAATCAAACGCATGGTTTACAAAGGAGTCTGTAATCTCAGCACTTGCAGGAATTCGTAGCTTCTTAAATAGAGATTCATTGACAGAATGGATATCTAAATATGAATTCAATGAAGTAAAACAGAAGACTGTTGGCGTAGCCATGGCTGGGAATATTCCTTTGGTAGGATTTCATGACATACTGTGCATTCTTATAAGTGGCCACCAGGTTTTAGCAAAACGAAGTTCTCAGGATTCATACTTGATTACCTTGGTATGCGATTGGCTAATCGAAATCAATCCTGATTTTAAAACAAAAATAAAGTTTGAAGAACGATTAAATGGTGTTGATGCTGTAATTGCAACGGGAAGCGATAATTCTTCTCGATACTTTGAATACTATTTTAGAAAAATTCCACATGTGATTCGCAAAAACAGAACTTCTTATGCTGTGCTTATAGGTGAAGAAAGTAGTGAGTTGCTAACCGAACTTGGTAAGGATGTGTTTACGTATTTTGGATTGGGTTGCCGCAACGTTTCAAAGATCTATGTTCCGGAAGATTATAAATTCATTCAACTTTTAGATTCTTGGGAAGTATATCAGCCGATCATCAATCACCATAAGTACGCTAACAACTATGATTATCAAAAATCGATTATGTTGGTTAATGGGGTTCCGTTTTTTGATAATGGATTTGTTATGCTTACAGCCAATGAAGGGTTAGTCTCTCCTATCTCCGTTATTTTTTACGAAACGTATACAGACTTAGCTGATCTGAATAAAAAATTAACAGCTCATGTTGAAAAGACTCAGTGCATTGTTTCGGCTGATGGCTGGCTAGCTAAAAGTGTGCCTTTTGGAAAAACTCAGACACCTGAAGTTTGGGATTACGCAGATCAAGTAGATACGCTAAAGTTTTTAACTTCAATCTGATTACTTGCCTCTCATAATCTCAAGCCAACCTGTTAAGGATTCGTCATTGACTGTGAGTCGGTAGTAGTAGACGCCATCCACCACGTTATCTCCAGTCCAATTGTTCTGATAGTCGGACGCAGAGAATACTTGTTTACCCCAACGGTTTGTAATTGTCAGCTTCGCACTTGATGGCAAATTTCTAATCTCAAATAAGTCGTTTGCTCCATCTCCATTTGGAGTAAAAATGTTTGGAATAAATATCCCACAACCAAAGGTCGGCTCGGCCATTGCAATAGTTTTAAACACAGAATTTACAAATCCAACGCAGCCATTAACGACAGACTGATTTTGAGCAAGTTGAATTTCATAGTCTCCTAAATCAACATTAGCAATAGTAAATCCGGTTGGCGAAGCTGCAATATCTTTAGCTATCACTCCGGTTTGAGAAATGCTACCGTTGCTGAATACTGTGTAAGTAAAGTCTGTGTCTATTGATCCTACAAAATTGGTTAGTAGCACAGTTCCCTTACCATCCACACAATTGTATACAACTGAACTTATCGTGAAGTCTACCAAATCAG
>JBBSBG010000082.1:0-10530 GCA_038251495.1 Cytophagales bacterium | reverse complement strand
GAGTCCAACGCAACCTTTTCATATTCAAGAATCTCCGTTTGCATTTGGCTTATTGTTGCAACCGCTCCCATGGTCGGGGTCTGATCAAACGAAAACTGAAGGAAGTTCTTCTTTAACTGGTTCGTATTATCCTTAAACTCCTCGTAATCCTTTGCTGTGCGGGTTAGGTTCGCAAATGGAGTTTTAAGTTCCATTATCTTATTTAAATCTCTGACATGCGTATCAAGTTTTTTCTCATACTCGACTCCAGTCTCAGGCTTCCTGCTATCTAACATTAATTCCTCTGCCCGGTGAGTATTAGTTACCAGATTTTCTCCTTCAATGGCCTTGCCATCAGGCTCGGTCTTCATTTTAGTTTTCAATTCATCTAAATATGCTACCGTTCCCTTTGTAAGCTCACGAACCTGCTTAGCCTTTTCTTTGGCTTCAAGAACGTTGGCATCCTGAGAAGATGATGCTAAAATTCCCGCCATTTTTCGTTCATTAGTTGCGCCACCCTCCCTTACTAATTTAACGAGAGTTTCATCTATGATGGCAAATTTTTCAAGAACGGAATTACTTACATTCAATGCCAACAGCGCTGTAAGCACCATGTACATCATACCAATCATCTTTTGCCTGGGTGTTTCCTTACCGCCTGCCATGGTTTTTTTTCTTTTGAGTTAAAATTTCTACTACTAAAACAAAAACCAACTTATTAGTTGCTGCCTTTCATGGCTGTTAACATACCCCCGTATACTTTATTCAACGCAGTTACATTAGCTGTAAGGCTGCCTAATTCAGTAGTAAACTTGGTTGTGTTTTCACCCACTTTAGTAAGTCCTTGCATAGCCCCTGTAAGGCTTTCATAAAACTTATTCATGTTTTTAACATGCGAATCGGCATCCTTCAATTCCATTTCATATACAGCATTCAAGGAAGCAAGATTAGTAGTAACCTTCTTCACTTGTGCATGATATTCACCTGTATCTTTAGAAGCATCGGCCATAGCCGAAACTGCTTTCATGGCAGAACCATAAGACTTGTTCATTTCTGCAAGTGCAGAAGAAGCTGATTGAACATTCTTTGCATAATCGTTAGTAGCTACTGCAGCATTAGAAAGATTGCTCATTTGAGATGCTGATGTAGCTAAGTTGGTAAGACCTTTACCTAAATTATCCAATAGATTTTGATCTACTTTAGCTGTTTTCAGCATTTCGTCAATTTTAAGCAATGGAGAATCTCCAGCAGCAGGGCGATTACTAATCTTTGTAGCTGTAGGATTAATAGGTCCTTCATACTCTTCTGATAGCTCAGGGTAAACCTTAGACCAATCTGGTTCTTCGTGCTTAGGTTCAAAGGCACTCAAGAAGAAAATTACAGCCTCGATACTCAAACCAGCTATCAACATCAAACTGGCGCCCTCCATGTGTTCAATTTTAAACAATGCACCCATGATTACTACAGCGGCCCCAATACCGTATACTTTGGGCATGATGGTAGTGTAGAGTAAATTAACAAATCCGCCTTTTTTCTTTGCCATGTGTCTTAAAAATTTAGGTTTAGTCTGATGGTTAGTCTGATTTTTTATAAATATAACCAGAGTTTTTAATTATTGAAATTCAGTACCGGAAGACCGGCCTAAGTTGGTCATCGCACAGCGAAAACCAATATATGCACGTGTTGAATCCTTATACTCGTATGTTCTGGTTCCTGTCTCCAAATAGTAGGCAACGTCTTTCCACGAACCTCCGCGCACTACCTTTCTAGCATTATATCGTTCTTTAGAATTGCCTTCGCGATCGTAAGCATTCTTATCAATGTATTGTGGGTTAAGATCCCAAACCGTGGGAACAGATGCTGGATTAAAATCGTCTAAACACCACTCTGAAACGTTACCGGCCATATCGACCAATCCATAATCATTAGGGAAGTAAATTCCAACTGGAGCTGTGTAAGCAAATCCATCATCATAGAAGTTTCCTCTGCCTGGCTTAAAGTTAGCTAGCATACAACCTTTTGAGTTGCGGATGTAAGGGTTACCCCAAGGATATTTTGCCATATCACGACCACCGCGAGCAGAGTATTCCCACTCTGCTTCTGATGGCAAGCGGAATGCTGGCATTGGGGGTTGACCACCATTTACCTGACGCCATTCATTTAAGAATGCTGATCTCCACTTTCCGAAAAAGTTTGCTGCTTCCCAGCTTACACCTACTACAGGATAATCTTGATAGCCCGGATGCTGCCAGTAGTAATCAACTAATGGATCGCCCATGTGATGTGAAAAGTCTTTCATCCAAACTGTAGTGTCTGGATAGTATTTCTCCATGAATTCATTTTGACCAATCTGAGCAAAGTTTGTAAGACCTTCTGCTCCATTGGGATCCAAAAAGAAAGTTGTGAATTGAAGATATTCATCATTGGTGATCTCTGTCTCATCCATGAAAAGAGGACCAATTGTAATTTGCTTGTTGAAGTTGATCATGGTCGAAGCAGGATCTTCATCGGCCTGACCCATGTGGAAGGTACCAGCAGGGATTGGAACCATTCCATAAGGAATAACCATAGACCAACCCTCTCTGCGCTCGAGTGTAGATTGTCCAACCACTTCACCTTGAGCATCGCCTCCTTTTTTACCGCCAATACCTAGCAAGCCGCAGCCGCCAAGAATTGATCCAGCACTCAGGAATAAAGCATAGTACAGAACCTTTAGAGAAACACTTTTCTTCATACTCTTTTTATTAGATCTAGTCTTTTGGTTTAGTAAAGCCAACCATACAGACCCGAAAGTTATTCTTTTTAAACTTTTTTTTAAACTACAGGGCTACCAAATTGAATAAAATCTTTAAAAAACCAAAATTATTAGTCGTTTAATGCCGATATCGGGGAGTTCTAACTACTTTTTTACCGATTGTCGGGTTAACTGGCAGTTCATAAGCAAGCAAAAATTCAAAAGAAGTAGCTTGCTTCGCCTGTTTATCCTTAATAATATAATCTAATCCACCCCCAACTTTCAACGATTTATCCTTTAATAAACTGTATCCTAACATAATAATAGCCGCTTCTGATTGCCTAAACGCCAAACCACCCCACATCGTATCCTTATAATAAGCTAATCCACCCAAATCAAAGGTCGTTTTAGTGAAATCTGATTTAATTAGGGTTGAAAACTGGAATCTAACATCAAAATTAAGTTGATAATAATAACCACCAGTAACGTACGTGTGGGGTTGAAGCGCATTTCGCTGGGTAAGTCCGAAGTCAAATTCTGATTTAATGAGGTGATTAAAACTAACTCCCGCATAAAACTTTTCTTTTTGAAAAAACGCTCCTACTGCCAAATCCGGCCGCACTTGAGATTCTTTTCCGCTTTTATTTAACAACCGGTCATCGGGGTCTATAGCTCTATACTGATCAAAGTCGAGGGTTTGTGAAAACACGCCCGCCCTTAAACCGAAACTAAGTTTGCTATCCTTAAGGGCCAAATGATACGCATAAGAAACCTGGGCTTCCAAATTGTTTTGAGGCCCTAGCTGATCATTCATCACGTAAGCTCCAAAACCACTTTTTAATTTATTAATGGGTGTGGACATACTAACTATTTGAGTAGTAGGAGCACCACCTCCACCTACTGTAGGTTGGTATCCTGCCCATTGCGTTCTATGGATAGCTGTAAATTTAGTTACACCCTCAGCACCAGCATACCCCGGATTAAAATACAATGTATTAAACATGTAATGGGTAAACTGGGGGTCTTGTTGACCGAATGAATCGCTAAAAATTAGCGCGACAAATAAAATTAAAAAATAATGTTTCCTCACAGTTTGCTTAGAACAGGCTTAAAGATAAATCAATTCTTATCACACTTTCAATCAAATGTAATTAAAGTGTAAGAAAATATGAGTCCTTGTAATAAGGTAAGCGTTAAATAGTTATTTAATTCCGTTGGCCGACTTAATATAAAGTTCCAGCGCGCCTGTCATAGAAGGGGCATTTGGAAGGGGCGCCTCAATATCCAAAATAAAGTTAGCATCCTTCACGGCCTTGGCAGTGGTTGGACCGAAAGCTGCTATGCGGGTATCGTTTTGAACAAAATCGGGGAAGTTGATAAGAAGTGAGTTTATTCCAGACGGACTATAGAATGCCAGAATATCATAGTACACATTCTTTAAGTCGCTTAGGTTAGCGGCTACTGTTTGGTACATAATCGCTTCTGTAAAATGAAATCCGTTTTCGGTAAGGAAATCAGGGATGTCATTTCTACGGATATCTGAGCAAGGATATAAGAATTTTTCATTCTTATGTTTCTTAATTATCTCAAGTAAGTCTTTCGTATCTTTTAATCCCGAGAAAATTTTCCGCTTGCGAATAACAATGTACTTCTGTAGGTAATTAGAAGTTTGATCTGAAATGCAGAAGTATTTCATGTCAGCTGGCATCTCTATCTTTAATTCTACGCAGAGTTGAAAGAAATGATCTACAGCGTGGCGGCTTGTAAAAATTACTGCCGTGTGTTCAAGGATATCTATTTTTTGCTTACGAAATTCTTTGATAGGTACCGCCTCTACTTGTATGAAGGGCCGGAAGTCAATTTTAACATTATAGCGCTCCGAGAGTTTAAGATAAGGTGAATTTAAATCAGTGGGCTCCTCCTGTGTTACCAGAATACTTTTTACTTTTCGCATTCTGTCAGTTGCAGTTTCTGTCATATCTACACGCTTCGGCTTAAAACAATAACACTCTACCAATAATCATTAAAGGAATGATTTCGGTTGCGCAAAGGTAGGAAAATAAATGAAAAATTGGGAACGATGTGCGAGCCAATAATTTTAGAAACAGAAACAGCGTTCCGATAATGATAAAGAAACCACCCACTAAAAGAAGGTTGAAAAACAAATTTGGGCTTTGTGCCTGAAAGATAAAATAGACTACGGCAATACACGCTATTATGCTTACCGTAACAAAAAGCATGCGTATAAAATTGAAAAACTGAAACCGAACGGCATCTCTTATATTAAATAATAAAGAGAAGCTTGCTATCAGCACAAGTTTGGCAACAAGAAAGACAAAGATTATTAGCGATAATAAAATCCAAGCAAAAAACGCCTGACCTGTTGTATCAAAAATGAAGTTACCTGCCAGTCTTACGCGGTCTGGTGCAGTCTTAAAAATAATTATTAAAACTAATCCTATAAAAAAACTAATCAGCGCAAAGAAAAATAAGTTTATACTTGAGCCGATGCGGCTTGCAACCGTTGACTCATCACGATCTTGTAAAGAAAATAATTTAATAACATTCAAATAATCCACTGTAAGCTTCGTGTTAACACGAAATAAAAAAACAAGAGAAGCAAACAGAAGTAAGGAGGCAATCACTACAAAATCTGAAAAATAATTTCCGGTTCGTAACCAATTACTATCGTTAGCCTGGTTTGTTGATGATACTAAAACCGACTGAAGGGAATAAACAGGTTGTTGCTGATGGATGCTGAAAAATAAATTACCCTGATAAATAGACCAGAGACTATCCACACGAAGTTTCAAACTGTCCTGACCTTGCGCTAATAACTTTCCGTTGATGAAAACCGAGAAGGGCAACCGATCATAAATAACAAGACTACTTCCCAGCGATTTTTTATCCAAGCCAAAATAAATAATCTTTGTTTTTTGACCTGTATACTTTACAAAACTTTCATGCTCTTGTACTTGCCAATTTGATTTTAAATTGACTACGGTTTTGGGTTGTGAGATTCCTGGCCAAACCAAAAAAACGACAATAAAGAAAGTAAGGCTCTGCTTCATTAATAAAATGGAATAGCAAAAATATCAGATTCGTGTGGTAATAGAAACCCACCACTGTTATTACATCCATTATCTTTGTGCCCGATGGCTGGTCTTTACGTTCATATCCCTTTTTGTAAGCAAGCCTGCCATTACTGCGATTTTCATTTCTCAACAAACCAACAGGTAAAAACTGAGTTAGTCGATCAAATAGCGCACGAGCTACTACTCCAAAAAGACTATCTACAAGGTGAGCAACTTGAAACGATCTACTTTGGCGGAGGAACTCCATCCTTGCTTACAGCCAAAGAATTGGACGTTTTGTTTTCAGCTATTCATAAAAATTATGAAGTTTCCTCAACTCCTGAGATTACCGTTGAAGCTAATCCCGATGACCTTACTCCTGAAAAGTTACGTGAACTGAAAACTATTGGCGTTAATCGCCTGAGTATTGGGATCCAATCTTTCGATGAAATTGTTCTTCGATTTCTTAACCGGGCACATACGGTAAACGAAGCCACTAATTGCGTTGAGCTTGCGCATAAAGCAGGCATTGAAAATCTAAGCATTGATTTAATTTACTCTATTCCCGGCCAACCGGAAGAGGCTCTAAAAAACAATCTGGACAAAGCTTTTGCCTTGCAGCCAACTCACATTTCGGCTTATTCGCTGACCGTTGAAGAAAAAACAGTATTCGGGAAATGGGTAAATCAGGGGAAACTGGTAGCTGTGGATGATGATAAGTCTGCCACTCAGTTTGAGATAGTAATGAATTTTTTAACTGCCAAAGGATATCAGCATTACGAAATCTCTAACTATTGCCTTCCGGGGTATGAGTCGCAGCATAACACTAGCTACTGGCAACAGAAAAAATATTTGGGAGTAGGTCCAAGTGCGCATTCATTTGATACCGTAAGTCGACAATTCAACATAAATAATAATCATATATATATAAAGAGTGTTAAGGACGGAAAAGTGCCGTTCGAGCGGGAGGGATTGACCACGCAAAATAAAATTAACGAATACCTCTTCACATCTCTGCGCACAAAGCTGGGGTGCAGCTTAACTTTCCTAGCCACCCAATACGGGCACGATCTTTTAAAAGCCAACGATCATTATATAGACCAACTTCTAAAGAAGGAGCTGATTACTTTAACAGGAGATACAATTACCCTTACCCAAGCCGGCAAGTTGCTGGCCGACCAAATCGCTTCCGATTTTTTTGTTACTGATGATCATGATCGGTTGGTGTAGATTTACGATTTTTGCGACAGCATGACCATAGAAGAGAAAAGAGTATACCTATTATTAAAGTCCGTGATCTATTATTATCATGGGTTAGATGATGCTGAAAAAAAAGATTTGGAGAAAGCCTCTGTTGAGTTGGATGCTAAAGAAGAGCTTGCCTGGGCTCTTGATTTTGTAGCCGAAGACTACATTACTGCCTTTGACAGAGCGCGCGATTTTCTCAATAATATTATAGGTGACTACACCAAAGAAAAGCGTGTTGGCCTTATCGATATGGTTTGGCAATCGAACAATGTGAAAGGATACGTAACCGAAATGGAGGCCACAGCCATGTTTAAACTCGCCCGCGACTGGAATGTTGAAAAGGAATTGGTTGAATTGGTATTGAAGTAGATTTTACCACAGAGTTCACAGAGGTTATACACAGAGGTCACTAACTAGTTAATCTCAAAGTACCATCTTAGCGGCTTAATGTGCTAAGTCATCAGAAATTCATGTATAAAAAAATTACCGCGAAGGATTCAGAGTTTAGCAGAGGAATTTTACGGAAGCAGAATTAACTTTTGCTCTTTGTGAACTCCGTGGTAAAAAACATCCAAACTACAAACTCATCATATCTTTAAACTTAGCAGCTTGTCTGCGGCTAACTTCAACTTTATCGCCACCACGCAGCTTTACCATTAGCCCACCATTAAACCACGGCTCAATGCCTTCCACCCAACTTAAGTTAATGATGTGTTTTCTGCTCGCTCTAAAAAAGGCGCGTTCATCCAACCGATCATCTAAAGCATTCAATGATTTATGAATCATGGGGCGGTTGCTGTCGAAATACACTTTAATATAATTACCATCTGATTCAAAGAACCGGATGTTGGCCAGGTTAACAAACCAACAACGCTCACCGTCTTTTACAAACACCTGGTCTTCCAATCCTAATTTCTTACCGGCAGCGCGTCCTGCTTTGGCGCGTTCCTTTTCCATTATCTTATGAACCGCCTCACTCAACCGCTCAGCCTGGATTGGCTTTAATAAATAATCTAACGCATTTACTTCAAATGCTTTTAAGGCAAACTCATCATACGCGGTTGTGAAAACCACCAACGGTACCGACTCCAAAGATTCCAGTAACTGAAAACCTGTGCGACCTGGCATTTGAATATCCAAAAAAAGCAAATCGGGATTAAGTTCATTAATCACTTGCTCTGCTTCATCGGCATTCGTTGCCTCGCCCACGATTTCAATAGAAGGATGTTCTTCCAATAGTTTCGCCAACTCTTTGCGCGCTAGGCGCTCATCGTCAATAATTAGTGCTCTCATGAGTTATTTAAATGTGGAATTATTATTTCTGTGACTACAAAATTATCCTTTTCATTGTTAATAGCGAAGTGCGCCTCACTTCCATAAAGTAGTTTTAAGCGCTGACTTGTATTTACAAGGCCAAGCCCGCCTCGTCTTTTATTTCCATTCAGATGAAAATGGCCACTATTGCGGATTCTGATTTTCAACTTTCCGTTCTCCACTTTCGTTTGCAAGTGAACTAGGCCGCCCTCAGTCAGTTTAGAAATTCCATGCTTTACGCCATTTTCTACCAAGGTTTGAATCATCAGTGGTGGAACCAAAAAGTTATTAGATGCAGGGTCAATGTCAAACTCCGTTTTAAGGCGTTCTTCAAACCGAATGCTTTCTAACCCCAGGTAATCGCGTACTACTTTCAATTCATCACCAAACTTTGTTAGTCCCTTTTTTTCAGTCACTAACGAGTTTCGCAAAATGTTCGAGAGCTGATTGATTGCCTGTTTCGACTTAGCCGGATTCTCATCAACCAAGGCGCGGATGCTATTTAGTGCATTAAAAATAAAATGAGGATTCAGTTGTGACTTTAAATTGCTTAGCTCAATTTCTTTTACCGAGGCTTCCAGCTTTAACGATTTATTATAGCGCTCAAAATAGTTGTAGATAAAATAAAACACTGCCCATAAAAAAAATAGAAAGGCATAGATAAAGGAGAAGCCTACTATATTATTCAAATCAAAAACTACTGACCGTGTGAAAAGACCCAGTGGCAAAGAAACCGGGATACGTAGAAAATACATAACCACACCCATAACCACCACACTCATCATTACTCGAGGCATTAGGCCTGAGATCCCCAGACTCAACCAGCGCTTACGATTCATGTACGATCGAAATGCATTGGAAAGTAGTAAGCAAAGGAAAGCTTCGTAGGCAAAGAAAACGATTCGCGGAGCACTTATAGCTCCGCTTGGTGAGGCGTATACACTAACCATAATCTGAGCCACAGCATACACTGCCCAGCCTGTAATTTGTAAAATCCAATATAGTCGTTGCTTACCTAACACTTAACCTGCAAGGTAATAAATTGATCATTGTAAGAGCTTGCTCTTATATGAATGGAAGGTTGGCGATACATAAGCTACAAGCCACAGATTATCCGGTTACCGCTACATTTATTTATGTTTGTGAAATTGGAAAGCCTGAAATATTAAAACATTGGGAAACCATGGCTCTGCGCGATTGGCAAAGTACGCAGGCACTTTTTAAAGATGGCCAGTTTATACATGCCCTTTTTTTTGGGCACTTTGTTATTGAAAACTTTTAAAAGCGCATTGGATTAAGAGCAATTTTGAAAATGAAGCCCCACGCGTTCACGACCTCGAATATCTCTACAATCAAACTGAGTTAGAATTAACTGCACCCCAAGTTGATTTGTTAAGCGTAATAAACGCGTGGAACCTTGAGGGCAGATATCAAGATTATAAAGATAAATTTTTTAAAAAAGCTTCACGAAGTTATACGGAAGAAAAATTAAAGATGGCTGATACCTTGCGAATATGGTTACTATCAGAATTGCAAAAGCCAAAATAGCAAAGCTGCTTGAAGACATGAAAGCCTTTGGTTATAGCCCCACGCGGGCTGTGTTGTTTGGCTCTGTAGCAAAAAGTAAAAATCATAAACTTTCGGATATTGATGTAGCCGTGTGGGATAATAAATTTTCTGGCTGCTTACCTATTGATTACGAAGAGTTAGCAAAAGTATTACATCGAAACCCACGTGTAGAGGTTCATACTTTTCATACTTCAGAAAACGGTGTAAACAATCCGTTCATTTCAGAAATAGAAAAATCTAATATTGAAATTTCTGTTTAGCTCATACCAACTCAGGTTTTAGAAACTTGCCAGTATAACTGGCTGGGTTTTTTGAAACTTGTTCAGGAGTTCCCTTTGCAATAATGCGACCTCCACCTGCGCCACCCTCGGGACCTAAATCAACGATATAATCTGAAGATTTAATCACATCCATATTATGTTCAATAACCAAGACTGTATTTCCCTTATCAACTAATTTTTGAAGTACATCCAACAAATGACTAATGTCTTGAAAGTGCAACCCGGTTGTTGGCTCATCTAAAATGTAAAGTGTTTTACCGGTGTCGCGCTTCGATAATTCGGTTGCCAGTTTTACTCGTTGCGCTTCGCCACCTGACAAAGTTGTTGCATG
>JBBSBG010000081.1:0-10603 GCA_038251495.1 Cytophagales bacterium | reverse complement strand
TCAATTGCATCATGATGGTTGGAATAATTCTATCACGGGAAGTGTTCACCTAAGCAAGTATCAATCCGTTGGCATTCAGCACAACACACCGCCCCCTAAGGGCTAATTCTTTTTCGCTCCGGATAAGTCCGGAATATCCACCCGTATTCTTAAGCATGGGCGAAAGCCCAATCGTAAAATAAACCTTGGTTTTGAGTTGCTATGCATCTTAAACTTTCAAAGTTTTTTTAAGACTGAGACTTGTGGAATTAAATCAATCCGAGTTTTAAAATTTTATTGAATGAAAAAATATTTACTATCAGGGTTGTTTACCCTTACCTTTTTTTTAACATCATTTCTGCTTACAGCGCAAACTCCATCAGATGCTATCATGATGAAGAAGAAAGAAATCTGCTTTGCTTTTGTGTATGATCAGGGGAAATGGGATCAATATTGGGAAGCACCCAACCTGATTAACAACGAGAACATTGGAACATTTACGCGTAGCACCTATGCCCCAATGATTGCCTATGGTATAACCGATAAGTTAAATGTGTTACTAGCTGCTCCGTTTATGAAAACAAAATCGACTGGAGGTCAGTTGGCAGGTGTACAAGGATTTCAGGATATAAACATTGGTGTGAAGTATGAAGTAATTAAGAAAGACTTTGGAAGGCACAGGGTATCAGCACTGGCAGTTGCGCAGTTTGTTACACCTATGACAAACTACCTATCGGATTACATGCCTTATAGTTTGGGGCTGGGTACGCAGGAACTTACGAGCCGTGTTATCGGGCAGTACGAATTCAATAAAATGATCTATGTGCGTGCCTCTGCTGCATACGCATGGCGAGGAGAAACAGAAGTTGAGCGACCTTACTATTACGCAAACGGAAGTTATTATACCACCTTTATGGATGTTCCCAGTGCGGTAAATTATCAGGCAATTATAGGTGGATGGGCACTAAAGCATAGTCTGCGAGCAGAGGCAACTTATTCAATTTTGAATAATGTAAGCGGTGATGACATACGCAGGTGGAACATGGGACAGCCTACTAATAAAATGGAAAGTGCGCAGGCTGGTTTTTTTGTGCAGTATTATTTTAGAGACATAAAACCACTTAAGGATTTTAGCCTGATGACTGCCTTTAGCCAGGTATTAAAGGGAAGGAACGTGGGAAAAGCTACAAACGTGAGTGTAGGAGTCACTTATCAATTTACTTTTTAATCAACACAATCATGAGTATGAAAAAAATATTAACTGGTAGTTTAAGCCTGATACTGATTATCGCATCGATAACCAGTTGCGAAAATGATTTGCCCACTCACTTCCAATTTACAGCCTATGAATTTTCAGATTTAGATGAGGATGGTGGTTCGTGGAAACCCATTTTGTTTGCTAATGGTAGCAGTATTGTAATTGATCAGCCGGCTGCAGTTAATTCTGCCGAATACCAAGCCGAATTAGCGACACTAAAAGCGGCTTCGCAAAACCTGAATGGAAGTCAGACGAATACTGTAGAATACTGGACTAACAATCCCTCTATCCGCTGGAATGAAATAGCCTTGGAACTTGCAGCCAAGTATAATCTCATTCCGCCCCCAAATCCGGATGGTACCTACACATTGCCAAATGCTGCCAATCCGCAGGGGCCGCCTCCTTTTCCGTTTGCACATCCGCCTTATACCTGTCGCATGCTTGCCTATTTAAGTGTGGCACAGTTTGATGGTTTGATAACAGCATGGCATTATAAGTACGAGTATAACAGACCCACCCCTTATCAAACAGATAACACTATTTCGTATGCATACAAAAGGAATTCGCTTCCATCGTATCCCAGTGATGGTGCAGTAATAGCCGTTGTATCAAGAGATATTCTAAAAGCAATGTTCCCGTTGGAGCATGATTATCTTAATGCCTTGGCCGAAGATCATCTGAATAGTTTAATGTGGTCGGGTTCTAATACGACCAGCGATATTGAGGCAGGCAAAGCAATTGGTGCAGCGGTTAAAACAGCGGCATTAGCGCGTGCATCTACCGATAAAATGAGTGCTGCGCAGGCGCCACGCCCGGCATCGGACGCCATTAAGCAAGCAGCATTTAATCGTTTCGGGTGGTCTTGGGATAATATGGAAAGTCCCGTGCGCCCTGTAGGGCTTGCGCCTTTATTTGGCCAGGTAACAATGTGGAATGTACCGAATGTAGTGGATGTAAGACCCGTTCCGCCACCTGCTCCTGGCTCAGTAGAGTTTGAACGTGACGCAGAGGAACTAAGAAGTTTTGCTAAGAAGACTACGGAGAAGCAACGTAAAATTGCCAACTGGTGGTCGGATGGTTTGGGAACTTATACACCGCCCGGCCACTGGAACAGACGCACAAAAGAATACATTGTCAAGTACGAAATGAATCCATTGCGCACTGCACGTACGTTTGCCTATCTCAATATGGCTGTAATGGATGCAGGTGTAGCTTGCTGGGATACCAAATATTATTATCACTACCCACGCCCGATACAAACCATAAAAGGATTTAAAACTATTTTGGGTACTCCTAACTTTCCAAGTTATACTTCTGGCCATAGTGCATTTTCAGGGGCTGCCGCAGAGGTGTTGGCTTACATCTTTCCAGCCGAAGCTGAATCTTGTCGCAATTGGGCGCTTGAAGCTGCCGAGTCTAGAATCTATGGGGGAATTCACTATCGATTTGATTCGGAAGTAGGAATTGATCAAGGTAAGAAAGCAGCAAAGTTTACGATAGACAAAGCAAAACTTGACGGAGCCGATTAAGTCGCGCTAAAAAAGATAATTGTTTTAATTGTTGTTAAGGGTAAAATGTCGGGCAGGGATGCCGGCATTTTTTTTGGCTAAAATCTTTTTTTCAGATGCAAACGATTTCAAGTTTGGCAATTTTCGCTTTCCCTTGCTTCCTGCATTCTCATTAGTATATTTATGACATGTCTTTTGCTGGCTTCCTTTCGGATTATCAAGTGCGCCCCAAAGTTTGGGATGAAATGTATGAAGCCGGAGACATCCGCAGCCATTATCAGGTTTTTTTTGATTCGTTAAGTCAGTCGACTTCTGATGAATTTACGCTCAAAGATGAACTTGCTAAAAAGCTTTTCATGAATCAGGGTATCACCTTTACCGTATATAGCGATGGTGAAGGCATTGAAAAGATTTTCCCTTTTGATATTATTCCGCGCATCATCACTGCGGTAGAGTGGGAGCATATTGAAAGTGGCATCAAGCAGCGAATTCGCGCACTGAATATTTTCTTGCGCGATATTTACCACGATCAATTTATTATCAAAGACGGAATCATACCAGCATCACTCATGCACTCGTGCCCAGGCTTTTTGCGTGAAATGGTTGGTGTTGATGTTCCCTTCGATATTTACACCCACATCTCAGGCATTGATTTAATCCGCGATGGGGATGGATCATTCTTTGTGTTAGAAGATAATCTTCGCACACCTTCAGGTGTTTCGTACATGCTCGAAAATAGGAACATGACCTACCGAATTTTTCCGGGTTTACTTCCAAGAAATAACGTTCGATCAGTAAAAGATTATCCGGATCTACTATTAAAAAATCTTCTTGGCTTGGCAAATCGCCAAAAAAGTGAACCTACTGTGGTAATGCTTACTCCGGGTATTTATAACTCAGCATACTTTGAACACACAACCTTAGCGCGCTTAATGGGTATTGATCTTGTAGAAGGCAGAGATCTTGTAGTTGACAATGCCAAAGTGTACATGAAGACTACGGCCGGATTAAAGCAGGTAGATGTTATTTATCGTAGAGTGGATGATGAATATTTAGATCCACTCATCTTCAATCGAGAAAGTATTCTTGGCGTTTCAGGAATTTATTATGCCTACCGAATGGGCAATGTGGCAATTGTGAATGCACCCGGAAATGGAGTTGCAGATGACAAGGCCGTATATCCTTACGTGCCAAACATGATTAAGTATTATCTCAATGAAGAGCCAATACTAAAAACAGTTCCTACCTACTCGATGGATAATCCTGACCATTTCTCAGAAGTGTTTTCAAAGATCGAGAGCATGGTAATTAAAAAGACAAATGAAAGTGGCGGCTATGGAATGTTGATGGGGCATGCTGTAACAGAGAAAGAAGTGGCTGCTTATAAATTGGACGTAGAAAAGAACCCGCGACACTTTATAGCACAACCAATTATAAATTTGTCATCAGTACCCTGTTTTCTAACAGGTAAAGTGCAACCACGCCATGTTGACTTACGACCTTTTGCATTATACGGCCCGCAAGGAATTGAAATTGTTCCGGGCGGACTTACCCGGGTTGCTTTGCGCGAAGGTTCTTTGGTTGTTAATTCTTCGCAGGGTGGTGGTAGTAAAGATACCTGGGTACTTGGATCATAATAGGAATTTAAATACAATGTTAACTTCTTTTTCATGTTAAGCAGAGTAGCTGATTCGGTCTTTTGGATGGCGCGTTACATGGAACGCACCGACAAAATGCTGCGTGCGTTGCGCACCAGCTACATTGCTTCACAGGATGAAATGCAAGACTTCGATTGGCAACTTTGGGTCGATGGCCTGAGTGCTAAAAGTACAGACTCAATAGAAGTTAACAACTATCGGGAAGCACTGAATCATTTGATTTTAAGCACTCATAACGATGCTTCAGTACTTGCAAACATTGTGCGAGCTCGAGAAAATGCGCGCTCTGTTCAAGATTATATTACCAAAGAAGTATGGCAAGGCATAAATGAATATTACCATTTAATTCGCGATCCAAAAACTCAAGATCTTCTTTTGAAAAATGATCCCGTTACGGCATTCGATCAGCTCTTGCGTGAAAGTGTTTTATTTTATGGAACGGTAGATATTACTATGAACCGTGGTGAAGGCTATATTTTTATCAGCATTGGAAAGTATATAGAAAGGATAATTCGTAGTCTGGATATTTTGGAACTTCAGATGTTAGAAATTGAGAAGGGGAGAAATGAAGCGATGCATTGGAAGTATCTTTTGTATTCCCTTTCGGGTTATGAGTTTCATACCAAGCATTATAAAAATGCTTTGCAGATGGATGAGGTAATAGGTCAGGTGTTTTTAGATGTTCAGTTTCCGCATTCTATACTTTATAGTCTCTTGCAGGTTGAGCGATATTTTAAAAGATTGGAAAATATTTCATTGCCCGAATATTTCAGGGAAATGGAATTTCTATTAGGTCGGGCTTTAAGCAACCTTCGCTACAACTCAAGGCGGCATAATGATGTTGTTGAGGTTAAGGGATGGATTCTTGAAACCCGCTCGGAAGTAAAAGCAATTAGCCAAAAGCTGGCTACTTTATATTTTGGATATTCTTAATTGCAAGGTATGCCATTGTTTTACATCCGCCATCGCACACATTATATCTACTCAGGGCCTACAATTGATTCTGCCAATCAGATCAAGTTGTATCCAATGAATGATAACAATCAACGGGTTATTGATCATCGTATTCAAGTTTCGCGTAATCCTATAATAACAACTATGCGTGATTATTTTGGAAATACCACTGGCTTTTTCACGTTGTTGGTTCCGCATACCGATTTAATCATCGACAACATACTCGCAGTTGAAATGGTAGCTAGTAATGTTACTACTCAGCGCGAATCACCTGATGAGGTTTGGAAAAAAGTAAAAAGTGAACAAACCCAAATAACCTATCACGACTTTTTGAAAGCAGAGCAAGCCCGATGTCAACAAGAAGTGCAGGCTGCCATTAATGAGACACTTGGAAAAACACAGCATCCATTAGATACTATTCTTGATCTTTCACAATACATCTACGATAATTTCGAATACAAGCAAGGGGTAACCAGTATTGAAACCAGTATTGATGAAATCTGGAAACTTCGTGCTGGTGTTTGTCAGGACTTTGCGCACTTGTTACTTTATATCCTTCGGCTTGTTGGTGTGCCGTGTCGTTACATCAGCGGGTACATTTGTCCGGGCGATAGTGAATGGCGCGGAGAAGGGGCAACGCATGCATGGGCTGAAGTTTGGTTTCCTGATACTGGCTGGGTAGGTGTTGATCCTACCAATAAATGTTTAGCCGGAGAGCGTCATGTGCGGTTAGCAATGGGAAGAAATTTTACAGATTGCACTCCCGTGAAGGGAACCTATAAAGGAGCGGTTGAGCATAAGTTAGAAGTAACAGTCGAGTTTGCATCAAATCCGTTTACCGAAGCGCACTTAGCGGCAGATCCAATTCCTACTTTTGTGAGTGGTGAAATTTTAAATGATGATGCGCCCCGCAATTCATACATAGCTTACATGCAAATGCAACAGCAGCAGTAAGAGTAGGTAATTATAATTAAGCCTTTAGCCCAAAACTTTTATACAATTCGTTAATAACCGATTTATTGTCGGCCATTACCAGCAAATGATCATTGGCTTCAATTACAGTATCGCCATTGGCGCTAATGTACTTTTGGTTTCTATGAATCAACACAATTAATACTCCTTTCGGCATTCCAATTTGAACTACTGCTTTACCCGCAATCGGTGAGTTATGAGGAATATCCAATTCAACGAGTTCAGACTTTATATCTTCTTTCAACTCAATGTCGAGTGGGAAATTTCGTTTGATGCTACCGGGCACACTTACGTGAAGCCATCGGGCTACTATGGGTAACATGGAACCTTGCAACACAACGGATGAAACAGAAATAAAAAAGACGAGATTAAAAATAGTGTCGGCATAGTGTACCCCTGCAAGCATAGGGTAGGTGGCAAACACAATTGGTGCTGCTCCGCGCAATCCCACCCAGGATATAAAAAGTTTTTTGCGGAAGTTAAGACCCTTTGCAAATGAAAGAGAAAGAAACACAGCAATTGGCCGGGCAGCAAAAATCAGGAAAGCAGAAATTAAAATGCCAGAGCCGAGAATAGGAACAATCTTGCTCGGATAGACAAGGAGACCCAGCGAAAGGAACATTACAATTTGCATCAACCAGGCTTGCCCGTCATAAAACTTCATCAAACTTTTCTTATGGATAAAATTGCTACTCCCCAAAATAATTCCTGAAATGTAGATTGCGAGGAAGCCGTTGCCACCAATAAAATCAGTAAACGAAAATGTGAAGAAGACCAGAGAGAGAACCAGTACCGGATACAATCCTGCAACGTCAAGTCGTATTTTATTAACGAGCCAAATCATGATTTTGCCCATAGCAAAACCGCAGGCCGCACCCAATATCATTCCTTTAAAGAATTTCGGAATCAGCACCAGCACGGAAGTGTCAGGATTTAAGACCACGAAAGTCAAACTTATGGTGAGGAAGTATGCCATCGGGTCGTTGCTTCCGCTTTCGAATTCCAGAGTGGGCCGCAAATTTCCTTTTAGCCCAACACTTCGCGTACGCAAAATTGAAAATACAGCCGCTGCATCTGTCGATGAAACAATAGCTCCGAGCAACAAACCTTCCGCCAACGTAATACCCAGTAGGTAGGAAGTAAAAACTCCTACCAAGGCAGCAGTGACCAAAACCCCAAGTGTAGAGAGTGAGAGCCCTTGCCAAAATACAGGTTTAACACTTTCCCATTTTGTATCTAGGCCCCCCGAAAATAAAATAAATGTAAGAGCTACTACCCCCAAAAATTGAGCAAGTCTCGGGTCATTAAAGTAAATTCCCCCTGGTCCATCGGAACCTGCAAGCATACCAACCACTAAAAATAAAATCAGCGTGGGTACACCGAGTTTAAAAGAGGTTTTGCTTGCAATGATGCTGATAAAAAGCAACACTGAACCAAGTAGTAAAATATTTTCAACCGAGAGAGTCATGAGCAATAAAGTAGTTGCCCGGTTAATATAGCCAGGCAACCTGAAATGGAATTAGTACAGCTTCAAGATAACAAATAGAACGACAAGCATCACGCACATTTAAGTACAACAACCAAAGTCTTTGGAGATTTTCGATGAAATTTTCTGTAAATATTGAATTAGGTATGCTTATGTGTACATGTTGTTGACTTTCCTTTATTTTTAGGAAATTTTAAGAATCGTGCAAGAAGCATCCATCATAAGTCATTATTTCCCTCAGCTAACCAAAAAGCAAATTGACCAATTTACCCAGTTGGGAACACTGTACAAGGAGTGGAATGATAAAATCAATGTAGTATCCCGTAAAGACATTGAGAATATTTACATAAACCATGTGCTACATTCATTGGGTATAGCCAAACTAATTACTTTCAATGCTGGAGCCGATGTATTAGATGTAGGTACAGGAGGTGGATTTCCGGGTATTCCCTTAGCGATACTTTTTCCGGAAACACGATTTCATTTAGTTGACTCCATTGGAAAGAAAATAACAGTTGTAAAAGAAGTTTCGGCAGCGTTGGGTTTAGAAAATATAAAGGCTGAACAAATCCGCGCTGAGCAGATAAAGGGCAAGTACGATTTTATTGTAAGCAGAGCTGTTACCCGTATGAAAGAATTTTATGGTTGGGTAAACACAAAAACAAAACCGAATTCAACTCATTCCTTGGATAATGGAATCTTATACTTGAAAGGTGGGGATTTAGATGAGGAGATGAATGAATTGAAAAAGCCTTATAGCGTTACCAACTTATCCGATTTCTTTAAAGAAGAATTTTTTGAAACTAAGCGAGTGGTTTATATGCCGTTATAGTTTGAAACCGAAAAATTGTCCATTAAATGAAGCGGTAGGAGACACATTATCACCTACTAATTTTACAGTTTGACCAACACTCATTTGAAACATGTAGCTGGCATTATAGCGAGGCACGGTAGCTCCAAAAGGTAAAATAATAGTGACCGGGTATTTGATAGAGTTGAACAGTAAACTTAGCTGTCCGCCCGCTATAGCTGTATTGTAGATCCCATCGAGCATAAAAACGTATGTACCCGCCTCGGCCGCTGTAAAAGTTGCACCCGAAATCACATTGAAATTATCGAACACTTCGGTAACGAACGGCATGTCCTGATTATTTACAATTGAACCTGTAGAGTTGGTGTAAACAAAGTTTGCTTTGAATGCGTACGTGGTGGCAAGCGCAGTATCTACATAGCCTTTGGTTGTTGCATCGGTAGCTGCCGTAGGCGTGCCAACATTTTGAATTTTAATATTTCCAGCGCTTGGGTTATTTGTTAACACTTGAGTAAGCGTGGAAGAGATAGTAACATTATTGCCACCAGCAATTGCCAAATTATTAGTTGCTGGCGAATAGGTTAGGTTTTGTTTGTAGGGTGTAAGATCAACCGTTGTGGCATCGCTGGTTAAGCTCAGCACATTGGTGCTTGTATTAAGTGCCAAATCCTGAATTTCGTTACTGCTGTTGTTATCATTATCAGCAACATCTAAAGTTACCCCAGTTCCATTTGTGATGTTTATGGTTCGATTGGTACCCGCAGGTGCTCCTAATGCTAAACTTTGATTATCTGTATTAACGCTTACAAGGTTCACTGAATTTCCACCACTTATTGCAAGTGAGGTTCCTGTTAAGGTCAAACTTTGATTGTCGACTGCAAGGGTGTTGAGATCAACTTCTTTTGTTCCACCCGCATCTGTAATGCGAAGTTTTTTGTCGGTTGTTAGTGTCGCTGCTGTAATCAATTCATTGGTTGCACTGTTATCGCCATCACCGGTATTGCTAATCACGCCATCGTTTATGGCAATTCCCTGGCCTGCAGTTAGGCTAGCTCCATTGCCGGAATACTCTGAATAGAAGGCATACGGCACGCTCATCAACTGTTGACTTCCAGCCAACTGAAATGAACTTCCGCCTTCGGGATCAATTTCTATTTGCAACCATTTATTACCCATGGCCCAGCTTATAAAACCAAAAGAGCCTGTTGTGGCTGTACCCTGGCCGATAATCAAAGTAAATAATCCGAACTGATTGGTTTGTGGTTTATGAACTTCAGCATATTCTACTTCTCCATTGGCAGCATTTTTCAAAATGCCAATGCGCACCGAAATCTTTTGGCTAACAATGGGTTTCCCTTCATTATCGCGCGCCACCCCTTGGTAGTTGATGCCTTTAGGTGCTTGTGCAAATGCACAGTTAAAAATTAATAAAGCCAGAACAAGAGAAAGTAGGGGTTTAATCATATTTAAAGGGTTCCAACTTTTACAATTTTTATTGTTTTGCTTTCGCTGTTGGTTAGTAATATTTTAATGAAGTACACGCCTGGACTTAGATCGCCCAATTGTACTTTGTTGTCTTTACTTGGTTTTATTCCTGTAATGTGGCGACCCCATGGATCGAAGAGTTCCATGTGTTGAACCTGAACTTCGCAACCGTAAGCCTCAATAGTGATTTCCGCCTTGGCGGGATTAGGATAATAGCTAAGGGTTAAATCCTTGCAAGGAAGAATTTCTGGTTGTAAAAATCCTTGCGTGATAATAAAGTTGGAATTGCCCAACGTCATGATAGCCGGCTCGCCAATAGAAGAAGTAACTATGAAATCCGAAACCGAAATATCAAAACCCGCCATGTTAGTCACCTGCGGATTGCCCTGTGAACTCCCCAAAAAGGGTAAAAGAAGCAGTAAGAATGACGTAAGTTTTGAGCCCATAACTGTTTAGGAAATAGAAACTTACGACATTTGATTAAATATTCAC
>JBBSBG010000080.1:0-10626 GCA_038251495.1 Cytophagales bacterium | reverse complement strand
TATCAAGGTATTTCAGGCGGCCCTTTTTTGGTAGGAACCCTAACCAATACCGATACGGTAGCGAGCAGCGTAATAAATACGCAATCGCTTTTTACCGCTGCCAATTTTAATGGCAAACAGTTTCCGGCATTCAAACCTAAGGATAGCGTGATCATGGATGTTACGTTTATCGCGCAAGGAACCTGTCAAAATTCACCAACCAGTTTTTTCCCAACAGTAACACCTAATGCCGACAGCTTGCGTTGGGATTTTGGCGATGGATCAGGATCAGAAAACTGGAGTCCGATTTATACTTATGAAAATGCTGGAAGTTTTAATGTAACGTTAAATGCTTTTTATCGTGGTCAAACACAAACCACCACCTTACCCGTTACCATCAATCCATTTGCACTACAGTTGCAACTTGTTCAAGACACAACGGCTTGCCGCGATGAGTTTCCACCACCCCGCGGCACCTCTACACCAACACAGTTCTCGGTAACAGTTACTATTCAAGGTGGCACACCGGCATCCATAATTTGGTCGAATGGAGATTTAGGTGATACCCTTACCCCTGATTCGGCAGGCTATTATTATGTTGTGGTTACAGATGCTACGGGTTGTTCGGCTTATGCAGGAGTAAACGTAAAAGAATATGGCTTGCAAGATCAGCGTTCCAACGTCTGGTATTTTGGAAACACGGCAGGCATTGATTTTAATGAAACTCCACCGGTTGCTTTAGATAACAGTATTATGAATGCGCCCGAAGGTTGCGCTATAGTTTGCGATCGCAATGGCGATGTAATTTTCTATACCGATGGTGATAAAGTGTTCGATCAGACTGATACTGAAATTGATAATGGTATAGGTGGTGATCCGGCTGCCTCGCAATCCGCTATTATTGTTCCCGTGCCCGGAGATGAAACACTCTACTACATCTTTACAACGCAGGCAATTAATGGCACTGCGCCTTATGAAGTGCGTTACTCGCTATTTGATTTGAAACTTAACAATGGTTTAGGTGCGTTACAACAAAAAAACGTGCTATTGTTTTCTAAAAGCACAGAGCGTGTTACCGCCACAACGGATTGGTTGATTGTGCATGAATATGGAAACAATACTTTCCGCGCTTATCCAATTGCACCGGATGGCATTGGTCAACCTGTTTATTCTGAAATAGGATCCATTCACTCGTTCAAGTTTGCACAAAATGGTGAAGGCTATATGAAAATTGGGCCGCGCAATAATCTGGCCGTAGCGCTCTCGACTCCCGGTACTGAAAACCTGGTTGAGTTATTCACCTTCGATAATCTAACAGGTCAATTAGATAATTACAGAAAGATTGATTTAAATGAACCGAACGGGCAGGTTTATGGAATTGAATTCTCACCTGCTGGAAATAAACTTTTTGCTACAGTAAAAGGATCACCCTCTCCTTCGCAGGTGTTTGAATATTTTCTGGATTCTTTGGATCAACCATTCTTCAAGCAACGAATTAATCAGGCCACCGAATTAGGTGCCATTCAACTTGGCCCCGATGGACAAATTTATGTAGCGGTTAATGGCAGCAATAATTTAGGACTGATTCAGGCTTCGGAAGATACTACACAGCTTTCTTCTTATAATCCATCAGGGTTTGCTTTGTTAGCAGGAACGAATAGTCGCCTTGGCTTACCAAATTTTGTTCAACAACAAAGCAACGCTTTTGGCGGACCTGGTTTTGATTTTACAGGTGTGTGCTTTGGTGATTCAACTCGATTTACTGGTCAAGCTACAGATGCAATTGATAACTTTCAATGGTTCTTTGGTGATGGTGGAAGTAGTACAGACTCAGCGCCTGTTCACCTGTATGCTGCGCCCGGTTTATATACCGTTTCGATGCGGCTCACCAATCGGTGTAATTTAGATACAACCCTTATTCAGCAGGTACGGATTTTTAGTCCGCCACCAGCACCTACAATTCCCGGTGCTGCCGTTTTATGTACGGGCGCTGTAACGCTTGATGCTAACTCTGCCAATCTTCCCGGTCTCACCTATCAATGGAGCACAGGTGAAACCACGCAAACTATTACTATCATCACGCAAACAAATATTTCAGTTACCAACACTGATGTGAACGGATGTTTTTCTACTGCTCAATCCATTGTTGTTGATAACCGACCGCAAGTCAATCTGGGGCCGGATTTAACCATCTGCGAAGACAATGCAACACCAACCCTAAACGCGCAAAATACTGGCGCCACATTTATATGGACGATTGATGGGGTAAATGCAAGTACTATTCAAACTCAGGCTGTTGATACTTCTAATCCAGGTGTATTTGCGTATGAGGTTACAGTAACCGATCCGGTTACAACCTGTACCATCACCGATAATAAAGTTTATACCGTCAATGTATCGCCAGCTTTTGCTTTATCAGGAACAAACCCAATTGGTTGCGGCACTGCAACTGGATCTATTTCACTGCAATTAAATACTTCTGTTCCCCCTGCCGGGCCGTATTCATTCTTCCTTACGGGACCAAATAGTTTTAATCAGCAAGGCATTGATCAACTAGCCCCTTCAACTATCGGCCCAATTGGCGGACAAACAGCCGGTACTTTTTCAGGTATTGTTACCGATCAAATTTCTGGATGTACGCTTTCAAGTTCTTTTGGGTTAACGGATGCAACCTTCACAGCCACGGCTTTGGCACAAGCACCAAATTGCGATCCGGTAACGGTGCGGGTAACAACTGTTGGAGGTTTTACATTACCACTTCAGTACACCGTTACTAATAACGGAACAGGACAAGTAACAGGACCAACTTCATCTGCAACTGCAGTTTTTGATATTGCTCCCGGTTTAGCAGCAGGAACCTTTACCATTGGAGTTCGTGATAACACAGGCTGTATTTTTAACATCAACAACTTTGCTGTTTCACCAGCAGCGCCACTTACCGTGTCGTTCATTCCAAACTTATGTGTGTCGCCACCAACCTTAACAGCTTCTGGCGGAACAGGATATGCCTGGACAACCAATGTGCCGGGTAGTATTGTAAGCGGAGCAAACACAGCTACCATTCAATTACTTCCAGGAGCTGGTAACGTAACCTTTACAGTTACAGCTACCGGACCAGCAGGATGCCCTGCTACTCAAACCACTACTGTGAATGTGCCCGCAGCAATTGCAGCAATCTTCACACAAAGTGATCCGTGTACCGATCAGGTAATTTTAAGTGCACAACCTGTTGGTAATTTTACTTATCGCTGGTTTAGAAATGGTGGCGCAACACCTGCGGCATTAGGTCGACAAATTGCATTAACTACAGCCGATAATGGTGCTTCCTATTTGGTGGAGGTTGTTAGCACACTGAATGGCTGTGCATTTCGCTCACCATCACAACTTGTAGAAGTATCTGGATTAATTACTGCTGGCGTTTCAGGCACACCAGCCTGTGACGATGGTCAACCCTTTACGTTAACAGCCACCACCAATGCCACCGGAGTTTCCTTTACGTGGTTCCTGAATAATGTACAAATTGCCGGAGTCAGCACGGCCACTACTAATCAAACTGCGGCAGGTATATATCGTGTTGATATTACAAAAGGAACGTGTACAACTCCCGCACAAATACAAGTTATTAAAGCGCCACTGCCGGAAGGCGGCTTGCCTGATAGAGTTATCATTTGTAACGACCCTGATAACAATGATCCAACCACAGCTTCGATTGATTTAGACCCAGGTGTATTTACATCCTACAATTGGTTTAAAAATCAGGTGACATTAAGCTATACACTGCAAGTGCTTAATGCAGATAGCGAAGGCTTGTATGAAGTTGACATTACAAACTCTTTTGGTTGCGTAGCGCGCGATCAAACAGAAGTACTCAATGATTGTGTACCCAAGATTGTTGCCCCGAATGCTTTCCGACCTACCAGTGCTGTTGGCACGAATAAGGATTTCTTTGTGTATAGTTTCTTTATCACAGATAACTTCCAAGTTTTCATTTACAATCGCTGGGGTGAACTAATCTTTACTTCAACTGACCGGAACTTTAAATGGAACGGTGGTTATAATAATAATGCCGGGCAACCTGCACCAGCGGGAACGTACGCATACGTAGTTAAATATGTAAGTTCATTCCGCCCGCAAAAAGGAGTGCAGGAAAAACGCGGGGGTGTGGCATTAATACGATAGTTTTATTTTAGTCCCGATAGCTATCGGGATACGATTTACGAATTAGATTTATCAATAACTTTTTAAAAATTTTATTCCTATGAAAAATTTATTTAGCATTCTTTTTTTTGCAGTTGTTTCATTTTCCTATTCGAATGTGTCTGCACAACTTTTCAATACATCACTAACGATTACAGTTCGCGATGAAGTGGGCAACCTGGTTGCAGGCGCTGAGGTCAAGCTTTTTAAATCGGAACAAGATTATCTGAAAGAAGAAAATATTGTGATGGAAGAAATCTCGGATGCAAAAGGAGTTGTGAAATTTAAAAAGATGGAGGCTGTGTCGTATTATGTAATCGTGCGCAAAGCGGATAAAGACAACTCCGGAGGCGGTGAAATCATTGGTAAACTGGAGGACGGAAAATTCAATAAAGTAACCATTGTAATTCAGTAGATGGATCGCAGTTCACTAATAAGTTTCTTTTCCGATTATCATACACACTATCCGGAAGAAGAAGTTTTTATTTCCAGGTTTTTAGACTTGCTTGCTCACAAAGATTGTTTTGCGCGAACACATTTACCCGGGCATATTACAGGCTCAGCCTGGATTGTTGATTCTAGTCGCCAACAAACTCTATTAGTTCATCACGCCAAGTTAAATAAGTGGCTTCAACCAGGCGGCCATGCCGATGGCGATGAAAATATATTGCGCGTTGCTTTGCGCGAAGGCGAAGAAGAGACCGGATTAACAAATTTAAAGGTAGTAAGTCAGCTGCCTTTCGATGTAGACATTCACACCATTCCTGAACGCAAGGACATGCCTGAGCATTTTCATTTTGATATTCGCTTTCTACTTGAAGCAAAAGTCGATGAACCGATTGTTGTAAGTGAAGAATCGCACGATGTAAAATGGGTTCCGCTGAACACGCTTGAGAAACTAAATCAAGAGCAATCAATTATGCGAATGAAGAAGAAATTGAAAATATATAAATACATAGGTACATAAGGAACTCAGATTTTCTCCAACCAAATCTCCTATGTGTTCTATTTACCTATGAGTTTAAAATTCTACTCGATCCTATCAGCAAAAGCCCAAAGGAGATAAGCACATAAGGAACGTAGCGTTTTTTTTAACGGCTATACTATGTTTTCTATGTGCCTATGTGTTTTAAAATGCTATTTAGATCCTATCAGCAAAAGCCCAAAGGCAATCACCACAATCCACAATTTGTAAACAACAATCGCTGGAATGATGATGATCTTCAACTCCGTCAAAACAGCCAGTAGCACTAAAATGACTGCAATACCTTTTAAGATCGAACGTGTTTTATTACTCATGATTGTCAAATTTGATTCAACATACGGCCTTTCCTACTACATGGCAAATAAATTTTAGCTTTGCCGTATGGCTGAGATTGGAAAGGACATAGCACGGGCAAAAGAATTGTTAGAGAAGGGTGAGTTAGTCGCCATTCCAACGGAAACCGTCTATGGCCTGGCGGGTAATGCGCTCGATCTCAATGCAATTCTTAAAATCTTTAAAGTAAAGAACAGGCCCCACTTCGATCCTTTAATTGTTCATGTTGGCAGCCTGGATCAGGCGCGCGATCTGGTTGAATCAATTCCTGCTAAAGCAGAAAAACTAGCGCAATTGTTCTGGCCTGGCCCGCTTACTTTGTTACTGAAAAGAAAAAGCGTCATCCCAGATTTAATTACATCAGGAATGGATACGGTTGGTATCAGATGCCCCGATCATCAACTTACTCAATCCCTGCTTCAATCTTTAGCGTTTCCATTGGCAGCACCCAGTGCCAACCCATTTGGTTATGTAAGCCCAACAAGTGCAGCGCATGTTAATGACCAACTTGGCCCGCAGCTTGATTATATTCTTGATGGTGGCGAATGCCGCGTGGGTCTCGAATCAACTATTATTGGTTTTGAAAATGATAAGCCCATTATCTATAGATTGGGAGGTTTTAGTGTCGAGTTAATCGAAAAAACTATCGGCTCGGTTTCTATTCAACTAAACACGTCTTCTAATCCAAAAGCTCCCGGACAATTAAAAAGTCATTATTCTCCCAGTAAGAAAGTGGTGATTGGAAATTTAACAGAATTGGTAAAAGAACACGCTTCTAAAAAATTTGGAATCATTGCCTTTTCCGAACGTATTGAAGGAATAGCCTCCGATCAGCAACGTGTGCTTTCTCCAAATGGAAGTTTGGATGAGGCTGCTCAACATCTATTCGCAGCCTTACGCGAACTGGATAAAAGAAAAATTGAGATCATTTTAGCGGAACCCGTTCCCGATATTGGTATTGGCAAAGCAATAAATGACCGCTTGAATAGAGCATCCGCTGAGTAAATAATTTAACACAGATTTTACGGATTTATTAAAAGTTATTCAGATATTCCTTCATTGTAGTGGGTTATACCTACACATTTGTACACTTACAGTTTACTAAAAGGGATGGCTAAAAAAATACTTGTGCTAACAGGCGGTGGAGATGCTCCCGGACTTAACGCTGTAATTCGCGGAATTTGTAAACGTGCACGCAAAGAAAAATCTACTGGTGAAGACTGGGAAGTTTACGGAAGCATTGAAGCCTTCAATGGTGTTCTAAATGAACCGCAGGAAATAATCAAGCTGACAAGCAAACGTGTAGCAGGCATCCACGTAAAAGGTGGTACAATTCTTAAAACCACCAATAAGGGAAATCCACTAAAATTTCCAGTTCCTCAGCCAGACGGAACTATCAAATTCGTTGATCGGTCAGACGAACTTATTAAAAAATTAAAAGCCTTAAACTTCGATGCCATCATTAACATAGGTGGCGATGGTTCGCAAAAAATCTCGCAAGCCCTTTTTGAAAAAGGTTTACCTATGGTGGGCGTTCCTAAAACCATTGACAACGATCTTTCGGCTACGGACCTTACGTTTGGTTTTCAAACAGCTGTGCAAATTGCAACTGACAGTTTAGACAAACTTGTTACTACTGCCGAGAGTCATCATCGGGTAATAATAATGGAAGTGATGGGTCGCGATGCAGGGTGGATAGCTTTGCACACAGCCATTGCAGGCGGAGCAGAGATTTGTCTCATACCCGAAATTCCATACGACATAAATAAGTTGGTAAAGAAAATTGATCTCCGATATGTAAAAGGACGAGGCTTTGTAAATATTGTTGTTGCCGAGGGTGCCAAACCAAAAGCCGGAACTATTACGGCCAGCGCTGGAGAAGAGGGATCGGAACATGTGCGGTTGGGTGGCGTTGCGTTTCAACTTTCTAAACAATTGAAAGAAGCCGGCTGCGAAGCAGAAATCAGAGAAACAGTTTTGGGCCATGTGCAACGTGGGGGCACCCCTATCGCATTCGATCGGGTACTGGCCTCTTTGTTTGGTGTAAAAGCTTTTGAGCTAGCACTCAAAAGAAACTTTGGTCAGATGGTCTCTTTTAAAAACAACACAATCACATCCGTATCCTTCAAGGAAGCAATTACGGACTATAATTTTTTAAAGCCCGATTCCTTTTTGGTGCAAGCCGCCAAAGGGTTGGGAATAAGTTTCGGAGATTAAAAAGAATAGCTATGAATAAAATTGAGCTAAGCACCCTAATTGAAGCACCGATTACACTTTGCTTTGATCTAGCACGTAGTATCGACTTGCATACAATTTCATTGGATCACACAAACGAGAAAGCGGTGGGTGGTGTTACCACGGGTTTGATTGGCTATAATCAAACGGTACTGTGGCAAGCAACACACTTTGGTTTTCAACAAACGTTAGAAACTAAAATCACAAAATATACTCGGCCGTTTTTCTTTGCCGATGAAATGGCGAAAGGAGTTTTCAAAACCATGATTCACGATCATTTTTTCTATGATATGAATGGCGATACCATGATGGTTGATCATTTCTATTTTGAATCACCACTTGGCCTGCTTGGCGAACTAGCCGATTTAATATTTCTAAAGAAATACCTTACCAATCTCTTAATTAAACGAAACGCTGTAATTAAAGAATACGCTGAATCAGAGAAATGGGTTGATCTTATACCCGTTCCTTTTAGCGAGCCTGCAATCGTTTACGAAAAAATGGGTTAACTATTCAGCCTTTCCTTTAAATGGAATCATTAACTTCGCCAACTCTTTAAAAAAGTTGCGTCTTATGAAAACAGTAAACGATCTAAACTTCAAAGGAAAACGAGCACTCATCCGCGTTGACTTTAATGTTCCACTTGATAAAAACTTTCAGGTAACTGACGATAACCGGATTCGGGCAACGGTGCCTACCATAAAGAAAATACTTACTGACGGTGGCAGTTGCACTTTAATGTCGCACCTGGGCCGCCCAAAGGACGGACCCGAAGATAAATATTCACTAAGGCACACACTTGCTACGGCTGAAAATCTATTCGGTACAAAAATAAAATTCGCGCCAGACTGCATCGGTGAAGAAGCCTTCAAACTTTCAGCTGCGCTAAAACCGGGCGAGATCTTGTTACTTGAAAACCTGCGTTTTTATAAGCAAGAAGAAAAAGGCGATGTTGCTTTCGCAGAAAAACTTTCCAAGCATGGCGACATTTATGTAAACGATGCCTTTGGAACAGCACACCGTGCGCATGCTTCTACCACTATTGTAGCGCAATTCTTTACTGAGAAATGTGCTGGCCTTGTAATGGCTGCCGAATTAGCCAATGCCAAAAAGGTACTAGAAAATTCTGCCCGACCATTTACAGCTATTATGGGTGGCGCAAAAATTTCTGATAAGATTCTGATCATTGAAAAGTTATTAGACAAAGTAAATCACTTGATTATTGGAGGTGGCATGGCCTACACGTTCTTTAAAGCATTGGGTGGTAACATTGGTAACTCCCTGGTGGAAGCTGACAAATTAGATCTTGCCAAAGAATTAATTCAAAAAGCAAAAGCAAAAGGTGTTGAGTTGCATTTACCAATCGACTCGATAGCAGGCGATAAGTTTGATGCGAATGCTAATACGCAAATAGTAAATAGTAATTCAATTCCTGATGGTTGGATGGGATTGGATATCGGCCCGCAATCCTCACACGTATTCTCTAAAGTAGTGGAAGACTCAAAAACCATTTTATGGAATGGCCCGATGGGTGTTTTTGAAATGGAGAAATTTGAGAAAGGAACAAAGACGATTGCAGAAGCAGTAGTACGTGCTACTGATAATGGAGCGTTCTCGTTAATAGGTGGTGGCGACTCCGCAGCAGCGGTCGCCAAGTTTGGGTTCGAAGAAAAAGTAAGCTATGTATCTACAGGCGGTGGTGCCTTGCTCGAATACTTTGAAGGAAAAGTGTTGCCCGGTGTAAAGGCTCTTGAATGATTGCAATACTTGCTTAGGTATTTCTTTGGGAAATTATGGTTCGTATTGAATCAGACAAGGTTTAATCGTAAATATTTTTGCGATGCCCCACGCTATCAACATCCACGATACGGACAACATCATCAACAGTGTAGATAACACGGTAATCTTCTATTCGGATACGCCATGTGTCTTTATCACCCTTCAACTTTTTACATACTGGAGGTCGTGAATCTTCTCCTAATTTCTTTATAGCGGGTATGATTCGGTTGACAATTTGCGTAGGCAAATTCGCCAACTCCTTTCAAGCAGACTTGCTTACAACATTCTATACATCCTCTGTCAGCTTTCCTTTTGCCTTTAGATCGTTTATCACATCTTCCAGTGAAATCCGTTCCTCATCTTTACGCATTTCAACTATCAAACTATCATAGAAATCTTCCCACAACTAGCCATACTGTTGTAAATCTATCTGGACGGCCACCTTTTCATTTTTGTCATCCATTAGGTAGTTTATTCCTTTCATTTTCAATGGTTTTTTTTTAAGATAAAGTAAGTTAATAATTTTTAACCAGTGCCAGAAAATCATGAGGAGAAAGACAATTTTGTAAATTTCATTTCAAGACGAACTCCATGCAAATTTGGCTCATATAACACCAGCTAAGCCCGTGGTTATCAGTTAACACTAAAGGGTACTTTAGTTCCATGCAAAACAGTCGTACACCAAATCATGCCCGCCAAGTACGTTAAAGGAAAAGGTGTTACTAAGGAGTAAGCCCTTGAATAATGGAACAGGCATTATCTCCTTAAAGTCATTCGTAAGCCAGACTTTTTCATTTACCTTGTGTGACTAATTAACTAATAATGAAACACTACCTCTTAGGACTATCAATTTTACTGCTTTCATGTGATGGAAGAAATTCTTTACGGTACGGAGTTGAATCCGATCAACAAGCCAGCTACAAAGAAGTGGCCATGATGGCACCTGCTGAACAAGCACAAACTGAAAATGTAGCGACCATCGATCGCAAACTAATTCGCAACGGGCATCTTGAATTCAAAACAGATGATGTTAAGAAAGCGAAAGTTGAGATCGAAAAAATCAGCAAGGAGTTAAATGGTTATATCTCTGACGAAACCGAAAACAACTACGATGCCCG
>JBBSBG010000079.1:0-10646 GCA_038251495.1 Cytophagales bacterium | reverse complement strand
TAAAGGTAGGTCAGGATTGGGTCAGTGGATTTTATGTTGCGAAAATGAAAAATGAAGAAGGATGGGCCAATTATATGTCCTTCGTTGTTATTGATGAGGAGCCACATGATTTCATCTTTCATGTCACTGATTTTACCACTCATGCATACAACCGATGGCCTGAACATCATAGCTTATACAATAATGTTGAAACTGGAAATGATGCCTACACTGGACCTATCAATGTGGCCAGTTTTAGGAGACCAATCGGCAAGATTCCTCAATTGGTAGACCTTCAATTGACGCTTGGCGCAGGTGAATTTTTTGCCTGGCAATACCCCTTTGTTTTTTGGGCTGAAAAAATGGGTTACGATATTACGTATATCAGTAACATGACGTTGCATGATTATGGGCCTGAGATATTAACGAGGGGCAAAGGTTTTTTAAGTGTTGGTCATGATGAGTACTGGACTGATAAAATGTATGAGAATGCGATAAAAGCAAGGGACGCAGGTTTAAATATGGCTTTTCTGGCAGGTAACTCCGCCTATGGAAGATATGAGCTTACACCTTCTTTAGAAGGAATAGCTAATCAATCATTTAGTAGAGACGGCTGGCTTGCGGATAGAGATTTAATGGGTTCAGGAACCTCAAAAGGTATTATAGGAGGTGGGGCGTGGAAAATAAATAGTGCCGATCATTGGTTGTTTAAGGGAACAGGAATGAAGGATGGTGATGCCATTGAAGGTATTGTTGGTTGGGAATGTCATAATAAGCTTTCTGAAGTTATTCCAAACCTAAAAGTAATAGCAACCGGCCCTGTGAGAGAGTACAACGGGTTGCCAAAATATATAATAGGCGATTTCCAAAGTGAATTTAAAGCTACCTTTTATGATATTGAAGGAACCAATGGGTTTGTATTCAATGCAGCAACAACCTGGTGGGTTTATGGGTTTGAAGCTCCTCCCGCGTGGAAAAAGAGTACTTGGTATGGTGCAAGAACGATCGAGGATGAAAGAGTAATTAAAATAACTCAAAATATCATGGAAGAAATGGTTAAAAGAGGTTCTATTTAGTCACCCACAGACCTAGGCTGCTAGTAACAATGTATTCTCAGGCGCGTTAATTAAGTTATCGTTCAACATAGAAAGGAATATTCGCAGTAGCCCAATGACCCTTTCCATCGTATACATAAACAAACAATCTGTAAGCACCTTCTTCTTCAGGACTTTTAAAGCTGATCGAACTTTGAGTGCTTTCGCTTAAGTCGGATACTGACGAAGGTTTCTTCTCCCCACCCCCACCATAGGGAAAGGCTGTTCCTTCAGGTAAAATTTCCCACTCAAATCGAAGTCGATCCCCGTCAGAATCGGAAGCCCACACCTGTGCATCATAGCTTTTACTTTTCTGAAGATACACATTTTGGTAAGCAGTGCGGGTTCCGATTTTGGCTGAATCAAGGCGCGGAGAACGATTACTCGGCCACCTCCCTTTCCACTCATAGTGCATTACATCCACCGCTTCGGTCTCTGCTCCATTTTCATCGAACATGCCAAACCATGTGTGTGTGCGCTCTTGGTGTTGACGCCATAAAAACACATACGAGCCCAGGCACTTTTTATCTGCCAAAATTGCTTTCTCGTAGCGTTCTTTATACTTAGCTGCCTTCATGCTACTAGTTTCTTCAATGGGCACTTTCCATTTGGTTTTTGGAACTTGCCAGAAACCAGTTGGGCCCCATTCGGTTACCGCATAGGGTTTTTGCCATCCATATTGTTCCAGCCACTGCGGGATTTTTAACAGGTCACCATATTCGTTCACTCCCAATAAATCAAGGTCTGGACAATTAAGCAACAGATCACTGATCTTTTCTTTATTAATAGAACCTACTACAGTCATTACCGGATGGTGAGGATCAATACGATGGATTTCTTTTGCGAGGCGATTTACTGAAGCCCAAACTTTCGTATTATAATGAAGCTTAACATTTGCTTCTATAAAATCAAGTTCATTGCCTAATGCCCACATCAACACAGCCGGATGATCTTTTGTGGTTCTCACCACCTCAAGCACTTGCTCGTGTTGTCTCCGGACTGCGGCAGTGTCATCGTAATTCATTCCATCGCGTTCTGCTTTAACGGGGAGGTTTACAAGCGCGGTCAGGCCAAGTGCGTTTGCTTCATCCAATATTGCCTTTTTACTTTCTGTTCGAATGGAGTTGCCACCGTATTGCTTCAACCGCTGCAGATAGTCATTTCCAACAGCGCCTTTTATAAAATAAGGTTTGTCATTCACTATCAATTGAAAGCCCTGACCGTTTTTTTTGATGTCCACTTGTTTCAATTGTTGCTGCGCCAAGGCGCTTGAAAGCACGAAACAGGGCAGCACTAAAAATAAATATTTCATTCCCTGTCGTTTATTTTTCCTCTTAAATCTCTATGATCTGAGAGTTCGTAAAAATCAATAGATAAGTTTGAAGTAGCATCCTGAATTATCATGGCTAAGGCAACTCCATCGCGATTTAGCTGCCAAGTGAAATTAGAAAGCAAAAAGATGGATCGTATAACTTTTAATAAAAAATTCCCGCGAGGGTTCCGCACCTTCAAAGCTATTTAGATAAAGAATTTTTGCTTTCTGGTCCTTCATCGTATTTAAGGGCAACTCTAAAAACCCTTGCTTTAATTACCTCAACCCCTGCCCCTTCTACAAAAGAGAAGGGTAAGCGGAGTTTTTAGAGATGCCCTTAATTTAAAACTCAATTTTTAGATCAATCATATGTGGATTTAGTAGGTTTGTGAAACACACATATATCAAAATTGTAAACATAATAATGCTGCCATGCCCCGTACTTCTCTTCGATTTTCTGGTAAACATGTGTTAATTACAGGTGGCGCTCGCGGAATTGGCTTTGAGGTGGCAAAGCACTTTATAAAAGAGGGCGCACTGCTAACCCTGTTTGACGTGCATACCGAAAATCTTCAAATAGCCCAAGCCGAGCTCCAAAAAATAGGTACTGTTTACATTGCAGTAGTAGACATCAGTCAAAAAAAACAGGTAACAGAGGCAATAGAAATTGCAGAGAAAAATGCACCGATCGATATTCTAATTAACAATGCCGGTATTGCATTCGAAAGTTCATTTCTAACCATAGAGGAGAACGAGTGGAGAAAAATTATTGATATCAATCTCACCGGTATGTTTTTCGTAGCCCAAGCAGTTTGTAAAAAAATGGCAGCGCGAAATAAAGGTGTAGTTGTAAATATGGGTAGTAAAAATAGTTTAGATGGAGAAGCGGGCTACGCTCATTACAATGCTTCAAAAGGTGGGGTGGTGATGTTAACCAAAACGATGGCTCTCGAACTTGCGCAGTTTGGTATTCGCGTTAATGCCGTGTGCCCTGGCTATATTCAAACACCGATGTCAATGGAAATAGATTCGCCTGAGTTCGTTAAGAATTTTGTTGATCGCTACATTCCGATGAACCGAACGGGCAAAGTAGAGGACATTGCGCCTGCATTTTTATTTTTGGCAAGCGAAGAAAGTAGTTTTATGACAGGGCAGACAATCATTATTGATGGTGGCCAACTCTCCGGACAAAAACCTTAGGTTCCACCTTTAGAAACTAGAAGCCTACACCACAGGATAGCTTTCACTATTCCGATTCCTAACTTTAAATTGTAAAATTAGTGCCATTTTCCTATGAAGAATCACATCTCGAAACTACTACAGCTTGCCGCAATTGTGTTTACGTGCAGCGCAGCCCATGCACAGGAAATTGGATTGCAATTATACAGTCTGCGCGATCAGTTATCGAAAGATGTTCCAGGAACAATTTCAAAGGTGAAAAGTTGGGGGATAAAGGAAGTGGAGCTAGCCGGCACGTATGGAATGTCTGTTCCAGATTTCAAAAATATTCTCCAACAAAACAATCTCATCGTTGTTAGCACAGGCGCTGATTTTAATAAACTCGCAAGCGATCCACAAGCCGTGGCCAACGAAGCAAAAGCGTTAGGTGCCAAATATGTTGTCTGCTTTTGGATTCCTCATACTGGAAATGACTTCACTTATGATGATGCTGCAAAAGCAGTTACCGTATTCAATGCAGCCGGAAAGGTATTGGCTGAAAATGGGCTTTCACTGTGTTATCACCCGCATGGCTATGAGTTTCGCCCGTACGGAAATGAAACACTCTTCGATTACCTCGTCAAAAATTTGAATTCGAAATACGTAAACTTTGAAATGGATGTGTATTGGGTGAAGCATCCGGGACAAGATCCTGTGGCGCTTTTAAAAAAATATCCGAATAGGTTTTTATTAATGCATCTTAAAGATCGCAAGCCCGGTACCGTTGGCAATCAGAATGGTCAGGCGGATGTTGAAACAAATGTAGTTCTTGGAAAAGGTGATGTAGGGATCTCAGAAATTATGAAAGCGTCTAAAAAAGCAGGTGTTAAACACTTTTTTATTGAAGATGAGTCGTCTAGATCAGAGCAACAAATTCCACTCAGTTTGCTTTTTATTCAAGGATTGAAATAGTCAAAAATATTTTTTAATTTTTAATCTGTACAGAAAAAGCGGTAGATTATCCACTTAAAATGTAAACATTTATATTATAAATTTGAATACTAAAAAACTAAGTTTTATCGATAGTAAAATGAACTTATGATAGCAACCAAAACGCGTTCTGAAGAAATAATTGAACGCTCGGCACAATACATTGCTGGCGGTGTGGTTTCTTTAAACAGGAAAGTAAATCCAAATATCGTTTTTGAAAAAGCACAAGGCAGCAAGTTGTACGACACCACAGGAAAAGAATATATTGACTACCACGCAGCCTTTGCACCCTTTTTACTCGGCCATAATTTTAAACCCATCAATGACGCTGCGATAGAAGCTCTAAGCAACGGTTGGTCGCTGATGGGTTCGGGCACTACATTTTGGGAAGGCAGGTTAGCAGAATTAATGTGCGAGGTTGTGCCTTCTTTGGAGTTGGTGCAAATAACAAACACAGGCAGCGAGGCAACGGCACATGCCATCCGTTTAAGTCGCGCTTACACAGGCCGCGAAGATATAATTTTAACATTAGGAGGATACAATGGCTGGCACAATGAAGTGGCGCGTTCGGTGATGCCCACCATAGAACAAATTGGTTCTTACGCTTCACCAGGTGAATATCCTTTTTACAGTATGTCAGCCGGTATACCTGAAAATACCAAGAGGAAAGTTCATATTGTTAACTTCAATGACCTTGAATCGGTTGAGTATGTGATGCGAAAATTTCCGATTGCCTGCGTGCTTACTGAGCCAGCTTTGCAAAATGTTGGCGTGGTAAAACCTGTGTCAGGATATTTGAATGGGCTTATCAAACTCTGTGAACAATATGGTTCCGTATGCATTTTCGATGAAGTAAAAACAGGATTTCGTACGGGATTGGGAGGCTATCAGGGTTATGCAGATGTAACGCCTCACCTCTCGGTTTTTGGTAAAGCGGTAGCCAATGGTTTTCCTCTTGGCGTAATTGGAGGTAAACGAGAGATCATGTCTTTATTTGATGATCCTGATCCTAAAAAACGCGTGTTAATTGCGGGCACATACAACGCTCACCCGGTGAACAGCGCTGCAGCCATTGCAACGGTTGAGTTCTTGCAGAATCCAAAAGTATATGAGCAAATCACAAAAATAAGCAACGCACTTTATGCTGGCCTAACGGATATCTTCAATGAAAAGGGTAAACCTTTTGCACTCGTAAACAATGCATCGGCATTTTGTACATACTTCTGCGAAAACGAACCGCATAATCTGCACGAGATTTTGAATAACCATGATTTTGATTTCGATCGCAAATACCGGCAAGCGTTGATTAAGCATGGAATCTATCACATACCACTCGCCTGCAAACAAGGTTCGGTAAGTTATTCGCACAGTGAAGAAGATATTGACCACACGCTGGAAATTACCCGTTCGGTTTTGAAAAAAATATAAGTAAATATTTCAAGCTTACTCCAAATACCATGAGTGAAACTATTCAAATGTGGAAAGCCAAAAATCAAAAAGGAGGCGTTGTCTCAAAACGATACTACGATCAACTATCAACCTTCATTCTCAATACATTGAAGAACACAGATGGAATAACGTTGGTCGAATTGATTGAAAAAGCAGAAGAAGAAATACGCGAAGACTTTGGTAATATTTCATATCTATTTTTAAATGTAAAAATAGATCTGGAGGTAATGGGGATGATAACCATTGAAAAACTTCCTGATCGAACTCAATTTATATCGTTAAAAAAACAAAGGGCAAGAAAAGTTAATTATATGGATAAAGTTCGGAGTATGTAATGCAGCAATCCAATTATTACTTATAGAAGAGTGAAATGAAATTACGAAGTCATAGATGGTTTTGGGGAACAAATGAAACGGGGCTTCTTCACAAAGGTGCTTTACGAGCAAGTGGCATCAACATGGATAACTATGAAGGGCAACCCATAATTGGTATCGCCAATACCTGGGGTGAACTGAATAATTGTAACATGAGCCTCCGCGCTGTGGCGGAAGAAGTAAAGAAAGGAATCACAGAAGCTGGCGGAATACCGCTTGAGTTCCCGGTAATTACATTGGGTGAGGAGTTAATGAAGCCAAGCGCCATGCTCTATCGAAACCTGCTATCCATTGATGTTGAAGAGAATTTAAGATCGTATCCAATAGACGGAGTAATACTTTTAGGTAACTGCGATAAAACAGTTCCTGGTTTATTAATGGGTGCGTTAAGTGCAAACTTACCAGCTATTCAATTAAATGCCGGCCCAAAAAAAGTTGGTATCCACAAAGGAAAAAGATTGGGCAGCGGCACTGATCTCTGGAAATATTGGGATGAATTGCGCATCGGTACCATTTCAAATAACGAATGGGAAGAGATTGGAAAAAGTTTAAGCTGTGGATTTGGTTCATGCAACACGATGGGTACAGCCTCAACTATGAATGCCATATTAGAAGTGTTGGGAATGATGCCACTAGGGTTAAGTTCCATGCCTGTTGATAGCGACAAGCGATTTGCCGCAACCAAAGAAGCCGGCAAACGAATTGTTGAAATGGTGCTGGAAGATTTAAAGCCATCTGACATTGTTACACCTTCATCGTTGCGAAATGCTGTTGCGGTTTGCATGGCGCTGGGTGGCTCTACAAACGCGATTATCCATCTCACCGCAATTGCAGGAAGATTGAATGTTCCACTTTTTCCGCAGGTATTTAATGAACTGGGTGCATTAATTCCTTGCCTTGCAAACGTGCAGCCTGTTGGCGAAAAATTAATAGATGAATTTGATGCAGCGGGTGGTGTGCCCGCCATTATAAAAAGCTTAAAAGAAAAACTGGACGTATCTGTAAAAACGTATACTGGGAAAACGTTATCCTCTTTATTAGACAGTTCGCAACCAAGTGACGAAACTGTCATCCGACCGCTCCATAATCCGGTATCTTCTGCACCTACCATTGCCATTCTTACAGGTAACCTTGCACCCGATGGCGCAGTAATTAAAGTAGCTGCAGCATCGCCCGATTTATTGGTGCATTCTGGTAAGGCTGTTGTGTTTGAAAATTATCAAGATATGTTAACCCGAATAGACGATGACTCGCTTGATGTGGATTCTACTTCCGTTTTGGTACTGCGCAATTCAGGTCCAAAAGGTGTACCCGGCATGCCCGAGTGGGGCATGATTCCAATACCTAAAAAGTTGCAACAAAAAGGCATTAAAGATATGGTTCGGATTAGTGATGCTCGCATGAGCGGTACCAGCTTTGGCACTGTTATTCTCCACGTTTCGCCAGAGGCAGCAGCGGGTGGCGCGCTGGCGTTGGTGCAGAATGGCGATGTTATTGCGATCAACATTGCTGAAAGAAAAATATTATTGCATGTAAGTGATGATGATCTAAAACTCAGAAAATCGAAATGGCAAGCACCCTTGTCTGAATATACGAGGGGCTACCCAAAATTATACATTCGTGAAGTACTTCAGGCTAATGAAGGTTGTGACTTTGATTTTTTAAAACCAAGAAGTGAAGAGGATCTTAAATTTATTGAACCCATAGTAGGAAGATCATAACCTAAACCCATTTGCAACATGCAAAGAAAAATATATTCTATTTTCATTCTTCTATTCGCCACACAGCTGGTGAATGCACAAGAAAACCTGATCTACCATACCATTCGTACTGATAAAGCTGGAAATATTCTTCCCTGGTATAATGATGATTCTGGAAAATCATACAGTTACGTTATCAATCGTATCTGGAATTTCTGGGACACGATGCGAGTGGATATGAATGGTCTTCCTTATTACATGAATCATCAGGTTTGGCGTTCTGACTTTAATGATCCCCGCGGATTGGGTGGTGATCAGATTCAAATGGCGCTTTCATCGTGGCGTTTGCTTTACGCTTACTCCGGAAACGAACGCGTAAAAGAGAATATGAAATTTCTTGCCGACTATTACCTGAGCCACGGGTTGTCCTCGTCAAATAGCAAATGGCCGAACATTCCATTTCCCTACAACACATTAATCTATTCAGGTATTTATGATGGCGATATGGTTATTGGAAAAGACTTCACCCAGCCAGACAAGGCAGGATCGTTTGGCATTGAGCTAATTCATCTTTATAAAATGATGAGCAATGAACGTTATCCGCATGCTACAGAGAAAAGATATTTAGATGCTGCCATAGCGATTGCGAATACACTTGCGCTGCAGGTAATTATAGGCGATGAAAATAACTCACCACTTCCCTTTAAGGTAAATGCCTACACCGGTGATATCGGAAAGTTGAAAAATAATTCAGGTAATAAGAGTGACGCAGGCCTTAGCGGTTATACTACAAACTGGTCAGGCACCATGGAGTTGTTTCTCGAACTCATCGATTTGAAACAAGGAAATGTTGAAGCCTATCAAAAGAGTTTTGATACCCTACTGAAATGGATGAAGAAATATCCAATGCAAAATAATAAATGGGGACCGTTCTTCGAGGATATTCCGGGGTGGAGTGATACCCAAATTAATGCCATGACATGGGCACGCTTTGTAATGAATCATCAGGTATATTTTCCAAACTGGAAATCTGACGTTCAGAAAATTAATGAGTGGGTTTACACAACATTGGGTAATGATCAATGGAAAAAATATGGCGTTACGGTCATTAACGAACAAACAGCTTATCAAACTCCTGGCAATAGTCACACATCAAGGCAAGCAGCCGATGAATTACTTTTTGCATCGCTTACAGGCGAAAGCAACCGAGTAGAACATGCCATCCGACAGCTAAATTGGGCAACCTATATGGTAGATGTGGATGGCAAAAATCGCTATCCACAAGATGAGAATTGGCTCACCGATGGATATGGAGATTATCTTAGACATTACCTGAGAGCCATGGCTGCACTACCTTCACTTGCGCCCAGCGATGAAGATCATATTCTTTCATCAACCTCTGTCATTCAACAAGCCGGGTACGAAGGCATGATCAATAAGTTTCTTGTACCGGTGGTTCGCAATGTAGAAATTGAAAAAGTAAAAGTCTATTACAGTGTCTTTGATAAAAAAGGGATTGAAGTTATTCGCTTGCGCACAAAACCTAAAACTGTTTTGCTAAATGATAAACCCTTAAATGAGGTTAGTGATCGTGTAAGTGAAGGTTATCGGTGGACATCTCTTTCAACTGGAGGCGTGTTGACTGTAAAGCGTGAAAATGGAAATCGGGTTGCAATTATTAATTAACCTCTTTTGAATTTTATTTTGGTAAATAAAAAGATTTCTTAATAACTACCGAACCGTGCAACAATTTAAAGCTGAGCTTGCCTTTCAAATAGAATCAACACTTGGTGAAAGCCCCATGTGGCATCCTGAGCAACAAAAATTGTATTGGGTTGATATTGAGAAAATGGAGCTTCACAATTTTCATCCCGCCACCAAGGATCATTCGATGGTTCCTACAAAAAAGAGAATTGGTTCGGTTGTTCCGGCAAAGAATGGCAATCTTATTTTAGCGTTGCAGGGAGAAATAGCAGAAATGGATTTAAGCACCTATGCTACTAAAAAATTGATTGACATTGAACCTGGCCTTCCAATGAATAGGTGCAATGATGCAAAATGCGATAAGCAGGGAAGGTTATGGGTTGGCACTATGGATATGGATTGCAAACCCGGCAAAGGATCACTGTATTGTATTGATGCGACATTAAAGATTACTGCTGCGTTGCAAAATCTTACCATCTCCAATGGCATGGGCTGGTCATTAACGGGAGACAAAATGTATTTTATAGATTCCGCTGAACATTGTGTTAAATGTTTTGATTTCAACATTAATCATCCCAAGCTGTCCAATCAAAAAGTAGTTGTTAAAAGCAGAACAGATAAGGAACTTCCAGACGGGATGTGCATCGATAGTGAAGGCATGTTATGGGTTGCCTTCTGGGGTGGCGCACGGGTCGGTCGATATAATCCTCAAACAGGTGAGCAATTGGCACACATTGAAGTGCCGGCATTAAATGTTACATCGTGTTGTTTTGGAGGGATCGATTTAAAAACACTATATATCACCACTGCTCGAGAAGGTCTTTCGGAGCAGAAGCTTTTTAAATATCCGTTAAGTGGAAGTCTATTTTCGTCAACAGTAGAGGCG
>JBBSBG010000078.1:0-10680 GCA_038251495.1 Cytophagales bacterium | reverse complement strand
GCAATAATTTTCTGAAGATCTCCCATCTCCTGAAATGCATACCGATTTCCTTGCATCAAACTTTGAATAACTGCCTTCTTAGCTTTCTCAGATGGACCGTACGGATTTTCATTTGAATTCAACCGCACCTTCGCACCCGCTATTTTCTTTCCTGTAAAGTAAGCCCGCTCCGCTTCGCTTACCGGGCCAGCCATTAATGTGTTTACTAATGCTGGGGTAATGGTCATGCCGGCAGTAAGCGCGAGCGTTGACTTAAACCAATCTCTTCTGCTGATGGGAGTTTTCATAGTTTGGGGATTTGTTGATTAAAGTTAGCACTTTACAACGAACGGAAAAAAATCAAATTGAGTAAACAAATTAACCTTTGCCAGGGATGATGCCCATCTTTTGCATTAGAAAAGTAGCATTTGCCTTTTGAGCCACACCTTTATGCAGGGTATAATCAAATGTTAACTGATCGTTTTCAATATTTCCTTCAAAGCATGCATTGATTACTTGATTTGGATATTGTGATTCTAAATCACCTAAAGCAATATCGTGGGTTGCAAGAACAACCAATGCTTTTAAATCTTTTAACTGCTTTATCAACTCGCGCGAGCCTGCTTGCTTGTCAGTAGAGTTTGTGCCTTTTAAGATTTCATCGAGCAGAATAAACGTAGGTTTATCCAAACGGAGGTCCTGCATGATGGATTGCAAGCGATACAATTCAGCATAGAAATAGGATTGATGATCTTGTAGGGAATCAGCTGTGCGCATACCCGAGCGCAATTCAATCAAAGGCATTGACCATTCAGTTGCGCAAACCGGAGAACCTAAGCCGCCCAATACATAATTTACTCCCAGTGTGCGAAGGAAGGTACTCTTACCCGCCATGTTCGCGCCTGTAATCAACATCACTGTTGCCGGGTTGCCAAGATTAAAATCATTGGCAACGCGCTCCGTATTTGAAATAAGTGGATGACCTACACTTTTACCTGAGATGTTATTTACACTATTAAATTCAGCAAATGCATAGTTGGGATAATTGTAATGCAACGTGGCTGGCGACAAGAGTGCATCCCACTCTGCCAATGACTCAAGCCAGAGTGGAAGTTCAGCACTATATTGTTCACGCCATTTTTCAACGCGACTCACGGCATGAAAATCATAGAGAAATAATCCGTTACCAAACATCATAGCAATTGGATTCATCCGCGACTCTAATGCATTTACAAGTTTTGAAAACTCATCAACCTTTTCATATGCATGAACTGCCATTTGGTGGTGGTGTTTCATTAAATTGGATTCGAACTTTTGTTTAGCGAGTTGCTCAAAAATTAAAGAATAGTTGCTCAGCGCTTCTTTGCCTTTACTCAACTTGCGTTGAAGGTCTCCGATTTGCTTTGCTTGCATTCCAGCAATGGCGATTTGCATCATCATCATTACGATCAGTGCCGGAAAACGGCTGATGTCATAAACTACCCATGCAAGCATCGATAAAGTCACCACGGGCAAACCCCATCGTAAAATTGTAAAGACAGACTTACCTAGTATGAATGGTTTTTCCGAAAGCCAATTCAGTAATTGAGTTTGATCAAACGTGTGTTCCCGAATTTGTTTGCCGAGTGTCCAAACATGTTGTCTGAATTCGAGGTGTGTGCCCAGCTCACGAATCGCTTCCTGTCGTTCTTTTAATTCCTCAACAGAATAGTTTAATTTTTTTAAGTCGCGCGCAAGTCGGGCTTCACCAAGTTCTGTCCCACATCGATTTAAATATTGGAACAACGAATCCATTCCAAATAAATCAAGGTCGTGCGCATACGCGTGATGCGGATCTAAAAAAGAACTACCCTCCGAAAACCCTGTTGATTTAAAAAGCAATCCTTCTGCCTCTTCCCGATTTAGTTTTTCATAAAAGAAAAGCAATTTCTTTTTCTCTTCTAATACGGTCTGTCTTTTAATGAGAAAAATGAACACCACTAATATCAATGGCAGCGGCCAAAAGAAAAGCGGGTTTGAAAATCCCACATAACCTAACAACCCTATGAGAATAACAAGCACTACCCTACTCCAGGCGTATTGTTTGATGGTACTTTCAACCTGATCGTGTTGTTGTTTAAACCGGGCAGCACGTTGCTGATAAAAATCTGGCGTTGGCATAGAAAGCAAAATTATTGAAACCGCTCGATCATCACCATGATCTGCTTTAAATACAAGGCATCGGTTTCATCAAAGTCGTTGAGCTTATCGCTATCTACATCCAGCACTAAGGTTACTTGACCATTTTTAATAGCAGGCAAAACTATTTCCGATTTTGAATCGGAGCTGCAAGCAATGTGTCCCGGAAATTCGTCCACGTTAGGAACTATAAAAACTTTCTTTTCCTTCCAACTGGCGCCACATACTCCTTTACCTAAAGCAATACGAGTACAAGCAATTGGCCCTTGAAAAGGTCCTAGCACCAACTCATTATTTTTCACCATGTAAAATCCCACCCAAAAAAAATTCATACTTTGTTTTAAGGCAGCGGCAATGTTTGCAAGGTTGGCGATCATATCCGGTTCACCAGAAATCAACGACTCAATTTGAGGTACAAGACTTTGATACTTTGAAGCTTTATCGGCTGATTGTGAGATAATAAATGTTTCCGCCATGCCGTAAAATTAACCCAAAAAAATCTAACGCATGCCTTTTACTTTCCTTGTTCTGTATCCTATAGACCAAAACTTATTGTGTTCTGTGAGGACACAGAACACGGGTTAGTATTTTTTGAATACTCCGGTATAATGTTTACTACTTTTTTATTGACTCAATCACGAATGGCACATATAGAACCAATTTCTCCCTACTTGGTTTATCGGCTCTTTTTCCTGGTATCCAGGCTTTGCTTTCACGAATAAGTCTAATTGCTTCTTCATCACATTCCTTATCAATGCCCCTTACTATTTTGATAGCGTCTTTATCAATAGACCCATCAGAATTCACATAAAACTCAATCCAGACCCTGCCAGTAAGATTTTTTTTCTTTGCTTCAACAGGATAAACTAAGTTCTTATTAAGATAAGCGTAAAATTCCTTTAACTCGCCCGGATATTGCGGCAAGTTTGCAGCATCAGGGACTTCGCTTTCCTGACAGAATGAAGCAAAACTTAAAAGAATAAATGAGCTAAAAAGTATTGTTTTCATGATGATGAGTTTATTGTTGTCTTAATGAAACGGAAGGATTTATTAATGAATATTTAATGATTTGAAAAGATGCTATGATAATTGATAGAATAAGAACAATAAAGGTTGGCATCGCAAGAATTAAGAATGTAAGATTCACCTTATGCGAATAGCTTTTAAGCCAATTTTGCAAAAAAAACCATGAGGGAATCACGGATATTGTGAATGAAACTGCAAACATTAAAATAACCAACGTGTATAGCTTAACCCCAACATCAAATGAAGTGGCTCCAAACGTTTTTCTAATGGCGATTTCGAGCTTTTTAGAACGAACGATAAAATACGAAAACCCTGATGAACCGAAAAGTACTATTGCTAAACAGATAGCCGTTACTGCCTTAAGGAGGTTCATCCTGCTAAACTCTTCTCTATGCAGTCGTTCCGCTTGTGACTGAACAATAAAATAATTGAAATAGGTATCTTGAAAACGGGCTTTCCAAAGCGATTTAATCTCATCAATTACCTGAAGGCCATTAACTTCTACGATTAAGCTAAATTCCTGCATGCGTCTTTGGTTAAATAATGAATAGGAGATAAAAACCGGTTCAATCGACTCCTTAAATGAGTTGTAATTAAAATCTTTCACAACCCCTATAACCTTTGAATATCCGAAGGTGGAATCTACTTTTAAACCAAATACTTTTTTAGCAGTTTCGTTAACTATAATACTCATGGTATCTGATTTTAGCTGCGCATTAAAATCCCGACCCTCTAACAATTTCAATTGCATGGTATTCAGGTAATCTTCATCTGCATATATCTGGTTTATTGTTACTGGTAAGTCATTTACTGTTTCGCTATAGTACCATCTTCCTGATATTGGCGTTCCTGTAGCAACAGATGCCTGTTTAACGCCTGCAATATTTTGAATCTCATTTTTAACTGATTTAAAAGTCACTGCCTTTGAAACATCACCAAGTGAAATTTCAATTATGTCCTTTGTTGTATAACCTAAATCATAATTTTTAATGTAAATAATTTGACTCAGCATGCCATAGCAATTTGTAATGAAAAAAAGTGCTAACGCGCATTGCAACGTTAATAGATAAACCACTCGTTTTTTGGCTGACAAACTCGATGAAAAATTTCCTGACAATGAATAAGTAGATTCAAGCCGTGGCAGAATAGTAAAATTGATTGCCGCAATCAATATGGAAATGAGTAGAAAAAAAAGAAGACATAGTATAATAACTTTTGGATTAAGTAAATCATAAGACGAAAGACCCAACTGCGAGAGGCCATTTAATTTGGTGCTAACCAAAAAAAATAAGCAGAGACCAACACCGGTTGAAATGGCTAAAACTATAAACACTTCTATCAACATGCTGAAAAATAGTTGGGTAGAAGGTTGACCGAGAATGCGATTTACTACCAACTGCTTTGCTTTAAAAAGAATTCTTGTTTGAGAGAATATGATATAATTTATTATTGAAAGAATTGTTATCGCTATCATCACCAGCGCAATCAAATAAACGATTTCCTTATCTTGATATCGAAATAAATCAGTAACGTATGAGTAGGACGCATCACTTTTATGAAAGTAGAAATCCTCAGCGGGCTCTATTTTAAAATTAATTTTCTTATCAATTTTATACGGGAGCAGATCAGCCGCAAATGAGTTGAATTTATTTTTAAGATCTTTTTGATTTACCCCGTTTTCCAATTCCAAGTAGGTGAATCCGGTTAGTATCTCAGGTTTTTTAGCGAGCGTAAACGAATTGCGCGATAGCAGGATGCCGATAATTAAATGATTAATTTCTCTTTCATTTTTCAAGATGCCAGTAATTGAAAATACATCTCTATTAATTGTTAATTCCTTGCCTATGTATGAGTCTAATACCCCAAAATATTTTAGGGCCAAAGTTTCTGTTAGCACAGCCGAAAATGGGTTGGCAAGAGGCTGCTCGGTAGATTCAATTAATTGGCAATTAAAAAGTTTAAAAAAATTAGTATCAACAGCTAATACTTCCTTTTCAATAAAATCATTTCCATCAATGCTTAGGTAACCGGGTATCCATGAAATAAATGTTCCGGTTTTTACCTCCGGAAAAAAATTCTCGGCTTTAGTTACGAAGTTATAAAAAGTAGTCAACCCCAGTTTACCCGAAACAGGATTGTCCATTAAAACCCGCACTACCGATTTATTCTTTGCTGCTCCATCCACAGATAGTTCCTTATTTATAAAGGCAACTGTAAAGAGTAAACAGGCAACTGTAACACTCATGCCCGAAATGACCCCGATAGCAAAAAATCGGCTGTTGATTAAGTTCCGCAAATTAATTACAAACAAATGCCTAATCATAAAAGCTTATGTTAGATTCTCAAGAGCATCTAAAAATCTTTTTTGTGTATATCCAGACAAAGACCCCTTAAAATTATGCACTTGGTTTAAGTAAATACTACTCTCAAGCATGCTTTTGGTTATAAGAGAGATGCTACTGGTGGATACTTCTCTTATATTTCTCCTTATACCGAGTCCATGAAATTCAACTCGTGCAGCATTTCCTGGTTGGTCTCCATATAATTCTAAAGGAAAAACAATCATTGGTACTTGATTATCAATAGCCTCTTTTATTGAGTTAAGGCCACCATGCGTAATAAATAGTTTAGCATGTGCCAAAAGACAATACTGGTCAACATTCTTTACAAATACGATACTATCATTTTTAATATCTTTAAACTCATCATACAATTCCCCACAGGCAACTATAAATATTTTATCATTAAAGTATGCATCTTTAGAGACATCAACCAAAGTTCGAAAAAATTTACTGACATAAGCCCTTGTAGCCTGAAATCTTGTTCCAAAGCTACAATATATAATTGTCTTGCTTTGTAATGAGTGATTCTCAATAAATTTTGATACCGAGAAAGTAGAATCCCACTTGACTTTATTTCTCTCGTGATGCATAAATCCCAGATATACGTGATAGTTGCGAGTACGATCCCTTGCAAATTCAAGTTCAACTGGGCATAGGATGAATTCAGGTATTTGCAAAAAAACATAATTGAACAAGAAATTCTTTTCTATCAATAGATGTTGACGGTCTTTCTTTATTTGGCGAAGCAAAATCGATAAGTCATCGAAGTTCAAATATTTAATTCTTGCATAACTCCTCCATGCAACAAAAAATATCCTTCGAATAGTCCATAAAACCTGAACCAAGAACTTACCTTTTTGGCCGGTAGGTATAACAGGTGAATTAAGGGGTGGGTGAAAGCGAGATTTAACTGTCGGAAACATGGTCTGTAAAATAAATAATTTTGCTTTGTGACCAATCGATCGAATAACCACGACATCGGAACTCAAGAATTGGTCAATTCCAATGATATGAGGTCGAACTTCTGCAAGTACCGCTTCCAATTCGCATTTTCGATCAACAAATATCCTATTACTTGTCCGTAACAATAAATTGTCTAAATAGCCATTTTTCCTTTTATCGGCTTTGTAGTATTTCTCGAAACCTTGCGCGAAGTTTAGGGATAGTAATACGTAAAACTTAAATCCATTTAAAGAAACAATCTTCTCCGCAGCCTCATTTCCAGCAATAACAACATGATAATTATTTTTCCGGAGAATTAAGCCTATTGAGATAACTGGAACAATATGTCCAATTGATGGTTGTACGATAAAGAGTATAGTTCTATTCAATTTGAAAAATCTTTTTCGTTCATAAATTTGGTGATAAGGCTAAATACTTGATCTGCATTACCATAGTTTATTTCGTAGGACTCAATAATTTGACCATTGGCGACTAAATACGCCTTAGGAAATAAAGCAGCAATAGTGCTGCATAGGCCATTAGTATCAATTAGGAAGTTAGGCTGAGAAATTATCTTTTGTGTATAATTTATTAACGCTTCTTTTTCATTAACTCCGGTTATAATGCAATAGAAACCTGAGGTCTTTGCGATGTTCTTATAGACAAAATTTCTAGTTACCTTCACGCAAGCACTACAGCCCTTATCCGAATAAATTAAATACACACATTTGTGATTGCAGATATTCATTTGCTTTGTTGAAAGAACGGCCTTAAGGATTTGCTCATCCCTTTTGTATTTAGATGAGCAGCCTAGCAATAAAAGGCTCAGTGCAAAGCAATACAAAGTGCGAATCATTTTATGTCTTTTAAGTTGAATAATTGAAAACTCAGATAGGAATTATCATCAACGTTACTTTGTATAAATAACCCTTCTTTGCTTACAAACCAAAAAGTATTTGTAACGTGCTTGGGTAAAATTACTTCGCCAACTTTATTTAGTTTATCATCTAAAATTATTACCCCTAAGTCAATATCGAATTTTTTTCCTGAATCTTGGAATGAAAATTTGTTTTGCTTGTCGTGATGCCAAACAAGGCGATAGTACACATTTCTAAACTGATCGTATAGAATGCGCTCGTAGAATGAATTATTCATGGCGTGTTCTGCTTGTTCAATGTTATTATCTTCATAAGCATCCATCGCATTTACTTTTTCGAAGTATTCGCTACCAGCCCAATGCTTCTTAATTACTACCCCATTGATGTCAGTAGAATATATGTAATTCTCCGCTGGGAAATCGATAATTATTTGTCTGGTCGTTGGGTTAAACGTACTTGATTCGTTAAAAAATTTTGTTGGAAACTTGTTTTCATTCCTAAAAATAATGGGGTATCTCAAAAAATAGCTAATATCAGTTGGTTCGTCTAAATTTATTTTTAGTCTCAATTTTCCAAGATCAAAGTAATTTTGGTTGAAGGGATCAATCCATGGTATCGTCCGTAATATAAGGTACGGCCCTGTTTTTATAACTGGGTTTCTATTGTCGGGGAAGGGTAACCCAACATAGTTTTCTTCAGTTAGGGGTGGGGGTGGGTTATTCTTAGCAATGCTATACGTTAAAGAGTCAACCAACAACGGATACTCTTTCAATACTTGGCCTTCTGCATTAATTAAAAAAAGCGTATACTTATAACTATCAATTAGAAAAACCGAGTCTCGACTATGAATATACTGATGAGTCGGATTATCAATCTTAGCTGGTATCTCAATCCTTTTCACAATTCGAGTACTATTCAAATCGTAGATTTGTAGTACACGATTGTTTGCATTAAGCAGAATTATATTCACGCTATCATTTCTAATATAAGTTGCCAACGGAGCAACAGGAAGTGTTACTGAGTCTAACCCTATTCTTATAGGTTCACCGACCTGCTCAAGTTCTTTGGTATAGCTTAGTCTAATAGCAGCCGGTTCAAAATCCTTTTTGGTTGAACAAAAGGAAAAAAGAAAAAATAAACAAAATGCTGATTTTACTACTTTCATAGGTTAGAAATTTTACTAGATTGAGATTGGATTTGGGGAAGAGTCGAAACCCCATTGATCCAATTTTAAAAATAATTAACCACAAGAAATACTCACATTACAACTTGATCCTGATTGGGTGCATTGTGTTCCCCCTGTGCACATCCCCATGCCACAACGGTAAAAGCAATTTGTATCAAGTCTATAATAACCCATAGTCTGCGCAAACGCGGCTTGATCTAACTTATAATTGGCTTGATTTCTATTTGAAACAAATCCAATTATTGACGGAACTCCTCCAACAATGAAAAGAGTTATCATAACGATTTTTCTAATTGTGTTTTTCATAACGATTTATTTTAATTGATAGTAAAATTTAAAAATAGAAGTACTCTTTTAATTGAATCTACAATTTGATTTGCCATTCTTCCAAAAGCCTATCTATTGTTAAGCTAATTGACGATGTAATAATTAGGCTTTCTTTCTAAGATTTTTTCGAGGAATACCACCATTTTTAATAACCAACCCTCATAAGCCATTTCTAAAAATATCCAATCTTTATCAAAAAAGGGATTTTAGAAAATAGAACATTAAAAATGTGACATCAATAACGTGAGTTAGAAAATGACATATAAGTCATTTTTTTACCTTAAAAAAAATGCCCTAGACGTATTATTCAATGACTTATTAGTCATTACAAATCCAATTCTATTTTTTGAGTTTGACAACATGGGTCAGATTCGAGACGAAATTCTTCTAAAAAAAATTGTTGGAAGAATTAAGGTGCTACGCGAGGAAAAGGGCCTAACTTTAGAAGAATTTTATAATGATACCAATATTCACATTGCTAGAATAGAGTCCGCTCATACCAATATTACAGTTAGCACCTTGAATGCTATCTGTAAATATCTAGGCATTTCAATTCAAGATTTTTTTAAGAATTTGTGATGTTTTCATCTATTGATGGAAAATAGGTATTTTTTTAAGTCTGATAAAATTGCAGAATGATTATAATGGCGATCAAAATCCCAACAATTTGTATTAAGCCTCGAAAATTCATCGTTGACATTTCCAGAAAGGAAACATGGAAGTTCTGCCAATAAAAGTACTGGCCTAATTACCTTCCCTTAGTCTGCATCCCTACAGACTAAATCATTGTGTTCTGTGAGGTCACAGACCACGGGTTAGCCTAATTACCCTTGCCGGGATAAATGGTTGACCCCGTATTGATGATCAAAATCTTTTCATCAGCGGGCAGTTCGTCCTTCATTTGCAACAACAAAGCCAGCCCTGCAATACCCGAGGGTTCGCATCGGATAGAATGTTTGCGGGCTATATCAAGCGCCTCTTCAATAAAATTCTCATCCACATCAAGAATGCCCGAAAGGTTACCGATACGTTTATTTTGAATCAGGGAGTTTATGTAAAACTGATAATCGTCAAGCGAAGGAAGATAATAAGAAAACAATTTATCCATCCGCGAATTTGCATCATGAGTAGTGGCACCCATAAAATTACACTGACTGATTTTCTGAATATCGCTAAGAAAGCGCGGGTCATGCTTATAGATACTATTATTAAATTCCCTTTCGGCAATAATTAAAATATTGACGAACAAATCACCCGTGCCAAATGGAACAAAGCAATAAGATGGGCTTTCATTCAACACTTCGTACGAAAGCCAGTCGTAGTAATTATCGTTAAACCGATCCAGAATTTCGCGATAGGTAATATCAATACCTTCCTTATTATTGGTTAGCTCTTTTATTTCTTTACTCGATAGTGATTCTTTACTCAAGTCGGTTTCATACACCTCGCACCCCATTTGTCGAAGTGATTCTTTGATACCCGCACTTATTTTATTATCCATCAACACTTTCAACTTCGTATTTACTTTATAAAGATTGAAAAAATGTTGAATGGCCGCGGCTGCACTTCCTGAGGAGATAATGGATACCTCCTTAATATTATACTGCTTCGCTTTTATTAAAACTTCCCACGCCATGCGGGCCTTATGGGTTCCTGTTGGGTTAGTGCTTTCATCTTTTAACCAAACATTGGTAAACCCAGGCACCTCTACCCGGTAAGTGTTGGATGCCGGAAAGCGGGGCTCATAAAATGGGCGTGGTGGAAACTCAGGTTTTGAAGGATCGTTTACTGAAGGTACATACAAGCCTGCTACCTCTTCTGT
>JBBSBG010000077.1:0-10820 GCA_038251495.1 Cytophagales bacterium | reverse complement strand
CGGCTTTGACTTTTATCTTTCTTTTATTTCTCGTTTCCTGTAACGATGATCAGATTGATTTAAGTAGCAATGATTCTGAAAATGTGCAGGATGAAGCTGCTACGGACGGTTATTTTGAAGATGCCGATGACATGGCAACACTTGCTGTTGCCGCAGATAATGCAACAGCCGGAGGTGGCCGAATTGGAAGCTCGGGCAGAATAGCCGGTGTTAAACCGGTGGACATTCGATTTAGTGATTGTGTTACCGTAACGCTTGAGCTTGCCGAAGGCAGCACCCAGCAAAATCCGCACGGATATATTACTATCGATTTTGGATCTGCTTGCTCTGATATTAAGGGAAATGTTCGTTCAGGTATAATTCATGTAGAATTTATTGGTAGGCGTTTTCTTCCTCAATCAAAGATCATAACCACCTTTGAAAATTATAAAATCAATGGCGTTAAGATTGAAGGTACCCGCACAGTTACAAATGTTACCGGAAGCGTTGAAGATCGTCCAAAATTTTCAATAGTCATTATAGGTGGCAAAGCAACCTGGCCTGATGGCTCATTTGCAACTCGTGAAGCCAACCGCACTCGTGAATGGATAAGAGGCGCAAACCCACTTTTGGACGAATGGATTGTTGAAGGTACCGCAGCAGGAACAAATCGCAAGGGTGTTACTTATCAGGTGGAAATTACTAAGCCATTAGTTTACAAACGTGAATGTGCGATTGGCAGCCGAGTATTTATGGCTGTTGAAGGAACTAAAGTTTTAACAACTGATAGTAAAACAATTACCATTGACTATGGAAGTGGTGATTGTGATAAAACTGTAACCGTTACAATAAACGGAGTAACGAGAACTATTGAAGTAAAGGGAAATATTTGATCGTGAGATGGGTAAGAGTGAAGAGCCTTCCGCGAAAGCGGGGGCTTTTTTTGTTTATCCAAAGTTCATTTATTGTTTCAGATTTTTGAATCAGCAGACTTTTTTTTATTTCTCAGAACCCCGTACTTGCAACCTAAATTATTCTATGCGCCAATACCTTGATTTACTAACTGATATTATTGAAAACGGTACATCAAAAACCGATCGCACAGGTACTGGAACATTTTCTGTTTTTGGTCGGCAACTTCGCTTCGACTTATCCCTAGGATTTCCGCTGGTGACTACAAAGAAATTGCATCTTCGCTCAATTATTTATGAGTTGTTGTGGTTCTTGAATGGTGACACGAACATCAAATATCTGAATGATAATAAAGTTTCGATTTGGGATGAATGGGCCGATGAAAATGGGGATTTAGGTCCGGTGTATGGAAGTCAGTGGCGCAGTTGGCCTGCACCCGATGGCCGGCATATCGATCAGATTACCAATGTTCTTAACCAGATTAAATCAAAACCAGATTCTCGCAGGCATATTGTTTCGGCCTGGAACCCGGCTGAAGTTGATAAGATGGCTTTGCCGCCCTGCCATGCGTTGTTTCAGTTTTATGTAGCTGATGGAAAACTTTCCTGCCAGCTTTATCAGCGCAGTGCCGATTATTTTTTAGGAGTTCCTTTTAACATTGCCAGCTACGCCTTGCTTACCGAAATGGTTGCACAACAATGCAATCTAAAGGTTGGTGATTTTGTATGGACAGGTGGCGATGTGCATTTATACTCCAATCATATAGAGCAGGCGCAGCTGCAATTAACCCGAACTCCCTATCCCTTGCCTAAGCTGGTAATCAAACGAAAGCCCGATAGTTTGTTTGAGTATCAGTTTGAAGACTTTGAGATTGTAGATTATCAATCACATCCGGGAATTAAAGCACCAATTGCAGTATAGGTTCCGGCTATTAAATCATTTCGCATTCTTCGATAACTACCTCGGGTCAAAGACCTCACTCTAACCCTCTCCGGAGGAGAGGGGACTGAATCGGATCAGGTATACTTTAACAAGTTATAGCTAACATGCTATTATCCATAGCAATACTTATTTAGTGAATGAATTTGACAGCAGAGGTCTCTCTTCCCAGCCTAAACAAATCAATGGTTATTCATTAATTTATTAGATAAATAATTTGTCAATTCCTTTTTCATATCTACTTTAACATCACTTTAAAAAAATAACCACTACATAACCCAAAACAACTATGAATTTTATTGAGACGGTCGATATGGATCAAACGGAAGTTGCAGAAATTCGAATTGATCCAATCACGGGCCACCGATCGCTATTTGCTAAGAAAGATTTTAAGAAAGATGAATTGATAATAAAATTCCTTGGGAAGAATATTCAGGCTACTCCAACCTATTTAACCGTGCAGATAGGCGAGCATGAGCATATCGAATTGTTTCCCGAATGCCTCGAGTGTGCAAATCATAGCTGTGACCCAAATTGTTTCTTCGATACCACAACCATGGAATTTGTTGCCCTCGGACCAATTAAGGCAAGCGAAGAGTTTGCTTTCTTTTATCCTTCGGCCGAGTGGGATATGGATCAAGCATTTAAATGCTTGTGCGGAAGCAATGAGTGTATTGGCATGATCAAAGGAGCAAAATACTTGTCTGAATCAGAAATTAAGAAGTATCGCTTCACAGATTTCATTCAGATGAAATTAGGTTCGGCTTCTTTATAAAGATTTATTTATTCATGTTATCTTGGTTGTGTAGAACCTTCGTTAACCGTTGAGGCAGAATCTCTACATAAGCTCAGCGGTAAATTGCTTGCAAGGCAATTTGTTGCTGTGGCATGATTGTAGTAACATGCGGGGAAAACAAACCGCATATGAAACAGATATTTTTAATTGGTTCCCTTATTCTAATCACTCATTTCTCATTTGGGCAGTATGCTTTGCAGAAAGGTGAAGCACAGTTTAATGCAGGCGTTGGTTTTTCTTCCTGGGGCGTGCCTGTTTTTGCAGGATTTGATGTGGGCGTACACCGCGATATTTCGTTGGGAGGTGAGTTGTCGGTAAGAAACTACAGAGATAATTACACCAACGCAAAGTATAAACATAATATCATTGGAATTTCTGGAAACGGAAACTATCACTTTAATACATTGCTTGAGATTCCTAAAGATTGGGATTTTTATGCAGGGCTGAACTTGGGATTCTATTTTTGGAATTCTTCAAATGACTATCCAGGAAATGAGAGGTCAGGTGTTGGACTTGGTGCACAGGTTGGTGGTCGATATTATTTCAGCGAGAAATTCGGGCTTAACCTGGAGTTTGGTGGTGCTAACACATTTTCGGGCGGCAAGTTCGGAGTTACATTCAGATTATAATATAGTAATTATTCATTCATTGCTCCTTCAATAAATATTGGAGGGCAATTTTTTTATTTTTTGCCTTGCCAGGGCTTTAAGGCTACCGCTTGTAAGAAAGTAAAGCAGATAAAAGGAAAGTATGTCCTAGCTGTTTTTTTTTAAAAGAACTTAGCATCAAACCTTAATTTGTTGCGGCACTTATACATAATCATAGTTATGCTCTTAGTTTCTGAAATTGCTTGCAGCCAAGCACTTAGTAATAATTCTAAAATTACGTGGATTTAAGTTATAATCGATTTGATTGTATGGCTCGTATGTCAGGTCACGTCTACCTGATTGAATCAAGATTGAATTTGACATTAACTTGGTCTTTTTTTACTTCCTATTTTCAGTATATCAGCCAGTATAAGAATGTAAAGATCAAAACGCGCTTTCAATGGCGGTTCAAACCAGTACCTTATTTATTTATAGTCTATACCACAATTATCTATTTCTTTTCAAAACACCGGTTTGTATTCTAATTTTTCTCCTAACAATCGTGCTTTTGTAGTCAAACTCACCTATTGGTTTAATGCTTAGTTTTCTTTTTTATTCCTACATAAATTGAGGTTTCTAACTTCTGGTTAAGCTAAATCAGCTATTTTTGCCGCTTATTGAAAAATACCCTTTTTGGGGGATAAAATACCCAGAAAGGAAATCCTTTTAGAAAAGATTCCGTTATAAACCGCGTATGGCTGAAAAGAGTAGCATTTTTGATATGATCGGTCCTGTGATGATCGGTCCATCAAGCTCTCACACAGCTGGGGTGGTGCGCATTGCACGAGCGGCTATAAAAATATTAGGTGACATTCCTGATCAAGCGGAAATTACTTTCTACAATTCTTTTGCCCGCACCTACGAGGGACATGGAAGTGACTGCGCAATTATTGCAGGCTTATTGGATTTCGAAACGGATGACAAGCGAATTCGTCAGTCGCTAGAGATTGCCAAGGATCGCGGCCTTAATTTTAGTTTTAAGTCAGTTGGAAATGCCTCGGCTTTGCATCCAAATTCAATTCGCTTGAAATTGGTAAAAGGTAACAAGTCTATTGAAGTATTGGGCGAGAGCAAGGGTGGCGGTATGATCAACATAGCAGAGGTAAATGGATTTAAAGCAGATTTTTCTGCAAGCCTCCATACGTTAATTATTTTTGCCGATGACACGAAAGGGAGTATTGCTTTTATAGCAAATGTGCTTGCACACGATGATTGCAACATTGCAACCATGTCTGTTTCCCGCAAAGGAAAACACGATCAGGCCTGCCTGGTAATTGAAATGGACTCAGGAATAAAAACTGTAACATTTGATTACCTAAGGAGTCTAAGCTGGGTACGAGAAGTGATTTATATACCGGATATTGTATTATAACTTATTATGAAAAGAGTAATTCTACTAATTGTATTTCTATCAGCGGCCTTGTTCTCACGGGCACAAGAAAAAAAAGTTTGGACATTGACAGAATGCATTGATTATGCGTTGCAAAATAGTCTTACCGTTAAAAGAAGTTTGCTTACAGTTGAAACCAGTGAGGTAAACCGGAATCAGGCAAAACTTCAAATGCTTCCAACCCTTAATGGTGGAAGTAGCTTTGGTTATAACTGGGGTAGAAACATTGACCCGACCACCAACTTGTTCATTACTCAACGAATCAATTCCTTTAATCTAAACGCCAGTACTTCCTTGCTGTTATTTAATGGCTTTCGACTTTATAATTCTTATAAGCAAAGTAGCCTGGATAATGATGCAGCCAGTGAAGATTTTACGAAAGCGAAAAATGATGTTATTCTGAACGTGATTACGCTTTACACTTCTGTTATTTTTAATAAGGAATTGTTACAGAATGCTGAGTCTCAATTGTTAACAACCACACAACAATTAGACCGGACGCGGAAATTATCAAATGCAGGTTCAGTTCCAATCGGCAATGTATTGGATCTTGAAGCGCAGCAGGCAACCAATGAATTAAATCAAATTCAGCGCGAGAACACGCTAAATATTTCGATTCTTCAATTGAAGCAAGCTCTTCAATTACCAGCTTCCACAGAGATGGACATTGAAGTGCCTCAGATAGATGTGGGTACTGAATTAGTGATGACTGAAACTGCAGAACAAATTTATGATGCTGCATACGAATATTTGCCGCAAGTGAAGAGTGCCAGAATCAGACTGCAAAGTTCCCTTTTAAATGTGAAGTCTTCACGTGGATCACTTTATCCAAGACTTAGCATAAACGGAAATTTGTTTAGCAACTACTCAAGTGCAGCTGATCGTGCCAGGTTTATTGCCGATGGAGGTTCTCCAATCATTCAGGCAGTGCCAATTGGGTATGTGCAAGGTTCCAATGTTACTGTTTTTAGAGATACCTCTGTTCCTTCAGGCACAACGGTTGAGGGTTACGGAATAAATAATCAGATTGGTGATAACATTGCGCGTTCAGCATCGTTGAGTTTGCAGATACCTATCTTCAACGGCTACCAGACGCGTGCGGCAGTGCAACGCTCCATGATTTCAAATCAAAGTGCCACTATCGATTTAAAAGATGCTGAAAATCAGCTACGACAGTTGGTTGAGACTGCTTATAATGACGCAAATGCAGCTTCTAAAACATATCAATCTGCATTAAAACAAGTAAAAGCAAGACGAGAGGCATTTCGCATGTCTAATCAACGATTCGATCTTGGTGCAGTTAATTTCGTAGAATATCAAACTGCAGAAAATGCACTATTTCAGGCAGAGTCGGATTTAGTGCGGGCAAAATATGATTTCATCTTCAAAAAGAAGGTGTTAGATTTTTATCAGGGAAAACCAATTGAATATTAATATCTAAACTCTAATGGCAAAGCAAAAGAAAAAGTCAAACAAGTTACTCTATATCGGTATTGGTGTAGTAGCGTTTCTAATATTGTTTCTAATCATTGGCAAATCGCAAGGTTGGATTGGTAAAGCCAAAACCATAGAGGTGGATGTAACCAAGGCTAAGAAGGTTTCCATTACTGAAAAAGTAAGTGCCTCTGGAACTGTGCAACCTGTTACGGAAGTAAAACTAGCTCCTGAAGTATCAGGTGAGATTATAGATTTAACTGTGGTGGATGGAGATTCAGTGAGGTTGGGAGAAGTACTAGTAAAAATTAGGCCAGATATCTTGCTAAGCCAACTTGAAAGATCAGAAGCTGCCTTGAGTCAGCAACAAGCTAATATGGAATCGGCTAAAGCTTCTTTAGCAAGGGCACAAGCTACTTACATGCGGGCCGATCAAGACTATAAGCGCCAGGAAAAGCTATGGAATGAAAAAGTAATTTCTGAAGCTGACTGGCAATTGGCGCAACAGAATTTTAAAATTGCAAAAAATGATCTTAAATCAGCCGAGCAGGCTTTAGAGGCTTCCAAATTTGTGGTTAATAGTACAGAGGCAGGTGTGCGTGAGTCGCGTGAAAATGTGCGTAGAACATCTGTGCTTGCACCAATGAAGGGCGTAGTTTCAAAACTAAATGTAAAGAAAGGCGAGCGCGTGGTGGGCACGGCTCAAATGGCTGGAACTGAAATGTTGCGTATTGCTGATCTTAACATTATGGAGGTTAGGGTGAACGTAAATGAGAATGATATTGTACGCGTTCATTATGGTGATTCTGTAATCATAGATGTAGATGCTTATGGAAATATTGGTAAGCAATTCAAAGGTTTTGTAACTAATATTGCCAATACCGCGCGTGATAAAGCATCGTCAGATGCGATCACAGAATTTGAGGTAAGAATCCTTATTCTTCAGTCTTCGTATGATGATTTAATTAAAAAAGGAAACCGCTATCCGTTCCGGCCAGGCATGACTGCAAGTGTGGATATTATCACTACGCGTAAAGAAAATGTTTTATCCGTTCCATTGGCTGCTGTAACTACTCGTAATGCTGATGAAAAGGGTTTTGGTGAAAATAAAAGCGGAGATAATGACAACAATAATGATGATGACAAACCGCAGGTAACAGATTCCAGCAAGCCAAAGGCGCCTGAGAAAAAAGACAAGGTGGTAGTGTTTTTAAATGAAAATGGGGTTGCTAAAATGGTGGAGGTGAAGACTGGTATTAGCGATTATGATAATATTGAAATAACCTCGGGATTGACGGATTCCTCTGTGGTAGTAACAGGGCCTTTCCTAGTGGTGTCTAAACGATTAAAGGATGGTGAAAACATCAGCATCAAGAAGGAAGAAGAAAAGAAGAAAGAGTAATAGTCAACTTAGACATGCCTTTAAAGTCCATCCGTTTACCGGGTGGACTTTTTTGTTGCTAAGTTTTCCTTAGATAAATAAGTATCTTCGCATCAACCAACGATTATATGATTAGGCATCCATGGCACGAAGCTTCAGCTGGAAATCAACCTCCTGAATTTGTTAATGGTATAATAGAAATTTCTACTGGCATGCGCACCAAGTATGAGGTAGACAAGGAATCGGGTTTACTTAAATTGGATCGGGTATTATATTCTTCAGTAATCTATCCTGCTAATTATGGATTTATTCCTCAATCGTTGGGGGAAGATAATGACCCGTTGGATATAATGATCTTATGCCCTGAGCCTATTCAGCCTTTGTGTTTGGTGCCAGCACGAGTTATTGGGGTAATGCGAATGATTGACCAGAATTTGGCTGATGATAAAATTTTGGCAGTCGCTATTAACGATGCCAATACAAAGCATCTGAATGATATTAGTGAACTGGCTTCTCATTTCAAGTTGGAGCTCAAGGAGTTTTTTGAAAGCTATAAAAGATTGGAGAATAAGATTGTTACAGTTCCGGATTTTCAAGGAAAGAAAATTGCCATGGAAATTGTTAGCCAGGCATTGGACTATTACAAAACCAAGTATTAACTTTTTGTGTCAGCACCACGCTCATTTCTAATTATTCAAACAGCCTTTATTGGCGATGTTATTTTGGCAACTGCCTTAATTGAAAAAATTCATAAATTTTATCCAGTCGCAAACATTGATTTTTTACTGCGGAAGGGGAATGAGGGTTTGTTAGTCAATCATCCGTATTTGCGTGACGTGTTAATATGGAATAAGAAGAGAGACAAAATCAAGAACCTATTTAAACTTGTTTCGTTGGTTCGTGCCAGAAAATATGATTCGGTTATTAACGTTCATCGCTTTGCAAGTTCGGGTTTAATCACTGCCTTTTCTGGAGCTAATAACAAAATTGGGTTCGATAAAAATCCATGGTCATTCGCATTTACGAAAAAAGTAAAGCATGATCTTAATTCTCAACTTCATGAGATTGATAGAAATCAAAAGCTGATTGAATCACTCACAGATGGAGAGCGAGAATTGCCTAAACTGTATCCCACGCAAATCAATTTCGAATCGGTTTTAAAATATAAAACAGGTAAGTATCTCTGCATTGCCCCAACATCAGTTTGGTTTACAAAACAACTTCCACCCACCCAATGGATTGATTTTATTAACGCAATTAAAAATCAAGTTGAGCACATCTATTTATTAGGTTCGCCATCTGATAAGGAAGTTTGTAATTCCATTGTAGAAAAAACAGCCAATGAGAAAGTTATTAACCTGGCTGGCGAACTTAGTTTTCTTGAATCGGCTGCGCTAATGAAAGATGCTGAAATGAATTATGTAAATGATTCGGCTCCTATGCATCTGGCCTCAGCTATGAATGCACCAGTGACTGCGGTCTTTTGTTCTACAGTTCCTGCATTTGGTTTTGGTCCGCTATCAGATCGCTCTTTTATTGTACAAACTCCGGAGCAGTTGAGTTGCCGACCTTGCGGACTTCATGGTTATAAATCTTGTCCTGAAGGGCACTTTAAATGCGCTACTTCAATCACCACAGTTTTCCTTCAAAACTGCTTGGCCACATAAGCAGCCGCCTCCATCATCCAGGCAACACCTACGTGAATTATAATGCCACCCCATACCGATCTTGTATTGAGTGCAATAATCCCTAAAATGTATCCACCAAAAATTGAACTGATGGCTTCACCTGCTGGCTTTCCGAAGTGAAGAAAGCAATAAATTACAACCATTGGCATTACCGCATGTTTACCAAGAATTTGTGCCATCCCTATAACAAAGAATCCACGAAAGAGGAGTTCGACATTTAGAAAATCAGCGCCATAGAGCAATTCAAATATCATGGGTGGAAGAAACTTGGGCCAGTGCCAGACTTGGGCAACGTTATTTGCTTTGTAGACAGGATAGTAATTTGTAAAACTTTCATGAGTAGAAGCTAGAATAATTATTGGAGCAACAACTAACAGGAGATAGAAGTAAGGTTTCAGGTTGCTATTATTTTTTAAACCATAAAATCCTGAATCAATTTTATCTTTCTTCCTATAAAATATCAGCAGCGGCAAGAATATGAGAATGAAGGAGAGTAATTGCGAGGTTATTTTATATATCCACGTGTAAACGGAATAAGGTAAATGTAAACTGTTTACCAGAGCTTGTTGATATGGGAAACCACGATCTAAGGATAGAATAAACAATCCAAATAAGGAGAGAATCCAAAAATCCTTCGACTTCCAAAAGCTGGTTTCATTTTTAAAATGTGAAACAAATGCACAGGCTAGGTAGTAACCAGTGCCATACAACAAAAAGTATAATAGAATCCGAATTGGCTTTGTTGTGTATTGATCAATCCACTTATTCTCAAGATCTACCGCATAATTAAATGCGAGAGCAATTGCAAGGAATGTTAACAGCGTGGAGTAGTAAGTAAATTGGAAATCTTCCCTAACATGTTTTCCGATAAGGGAAAGCACCTTTTTCATGGGTCAGAAATCATTAAGATGGGAATACACCAAATGCATAGGCATACCCATCACTGTAAAATATGAACCATTAATTTTCTTTATTGCTACCATACCAATCCAATCTTGCGCACCATAAGCACCTGCCTTATCATAGGGCTTATAATTGTCGACATAGAACTCAATTTCTTCTTGGGTAAGTTTTTTAAAAGACACTTTGGTGTGATCGTCAAAGCAGTCCATTTTTTCTTTATCCATAAGACAGACAGCTGTAATCACCGTATGCGTTTGACCACTCAATCGGGTGAGCATGGTAATTGCTTCTGCGCGATCGCGTGGTTTGTTTAGAATTACACTATCCAGAATTACGATTGTATCAGATGTAATTACAATTTCGTTGGTAAGTTTTGATCGAAAAACATTCGCTTTTTTCTCTGCCAGGTATTTAGGTACAAAGTTTACGGGTAGCTCGTGTGGAAATGATTCATCAATATCCGGAACCTGAATGGTAAATTGAAATCCGGCTTCACGCATCAGGTATTGCCTGCGTGGCGAGCTAGAAGCGAGAATAAGTGGGCGATTGAAATTCATGGAGCGAGTATTTTTACTCTAAGCTTATTAAGTTCGATTATACTATTGTCTTTTGCAGCCGCAACAATATCTTGAAAATGTAAGACTAACAACTGCGCTATTTCTTTGATGCGTAAGTTCCCAACTGTAATAAATACTAATTTGTAAGGCTTTCGGTTGAGTATAAATGAATGAAAGAAGTCTGTGCCTTTCGT
>JBBSBG010000076.1:0-10859 GCA_038251495.1 Cytophagales bacterium | reverse complement strand
ATCAGTCAGCTCTCAGATATTTTCAGATATGCACTCGATTCTCACAATGGGGAAATGGTAAAGCTTGTGCATGAGATTGAGTTCATCGAAAATTATATTCGCATTCAGCAAGTTCGATTTGGTGATCGGCTTAAATTTGAAAAACATATTGATTCTACATGTTTGGGAATCAGCATCCCACCCATGATTTTACAACCCTTAGTTGAAAATTCAGTAAAGTATGGAATTGCTCCAAAAGAGGAAGGCGGTACAATATCACTCACCGTAAAACGCTCTGGCGGAATAATATTTTTTGAAGTAAAAGATGATGGCCTTGGCTCCAAAGCGGTGAAGGTTATGGATGGAAGTTCAAGTGGAGTTGGAATGTTGAATACTGATCTAAGGTTAAAAAGTTATTTCGGAGTGCAGTCACATTTGCGTGTATTAGCTTCTGAGTATGGCTATTCGGTTAGCTTCTTCCTTGAGGATAAACATATTTCAAAAGAAAATACTAAAGAACCTATTTTAGAAAACCAATTACTATGAATACTACCTGCTTGATTATTGACGATGAGAAATTAGCACGCGATTTACTCCGCGAATTTTTAGAGACGTTTCCTCAAATTGAAATAATAGGCGAATGCAGCAAAGGCAAAGAAGCTGTAGAGCAAATTAATAAATTAAAGCCCGATCTTATTTTTCTGGATGTGCAAATGCCAGGTATGAACGGCTTTGATGTATTGGATGAAATTGAACACGAGCCGTATGTAATCTTTACAACTGCTTACGATCAATATGCTATTAAGGCATTTGAACGAAATGCAGTTGATTATGTGCTAAAGCCACTGGATCAGGAACGCTTTAAGTTAGCTGTTGACCGGGCACTTAAAAGAAAGAAAATGGAGACGGGTGGCATCGAGGGTTTGCTTGATAGTCTTCGGGTTGTTAATCCCCGAACCTCATACGACTCGCATATTTTTGTACAGAAATCTGAGAAACTATTTAACCTTCCGGTTGAGGATATTATTTATTTAGAAGCATCCGGTGACTATACAGTAATTTCTACAAAAACTGATCAATTTGTGAGTTCGAGTGGTATTGGTAAGCTTGAAGAAATCATGAATCCCGATGCGTTTATTCGGGTTCATCGATCAACCATTATTAATGTAAATTCCTTAAAGGAAATTGAACGCCATTTTAATGGCGGTATGGTGGTGAAAATGCAAAACGGAAAAAGCTTTCCGGTAAGCCGCACGTATGCAAAGTTGATCAGGAAGAAGGTTGTGTAGGAGAGACTAAATTTTCTTTTCAAGCACCACAAACTCCAGCTTGGTTTTAGGCTGACCAAAACGTGGATCAGTAAATGCAAATGGTTTGCGTTCTCCGGTCATTTTGTATTCATGCCGGAGGTACCAGTCGATTAATTCCTTGCGAATAGAAATGACTGTCATAAAAATGGAAGAACAGTTTTGTTTTTTTGCTTCCGCTTCAGAGGCAATCAACAATTCTTTACCAATACCTTTTCCTTGCAAGCTAGGTTGCACGGTGAGCATGCCGAGGTAGAGTTTTCCGTTTTCATTTTTTAACTCTACGCAGCCTAGAATTTTGTCGGCTTCAACATATTTCAATAGTATAGTGCCAGGAGTTTCGATTATCTCAGCAATGCCCTCCGCGTTCGTCCGCGTGCCGTCTAATAAATCGGCTTCGGTAGTCCAGCCTTGCCGCGATGAATCTCCGCGATACGCTGAGTTTACAAGCGTGTCTAATTCAGGAACATCTTCAAGCGTTGCTTTGGTGATCATAAAATTATTCTTACGAGTTTAAATATTTCCTCCGCGATTCCTCTGTATGCTCTGTGGTTAAGTTTTTAAATGCAAAGACGCAAAATGATGCACGCAAAGTTGGCAGATCAATAGCCCAAATACTATTTTCCGTCCTTTGCTTTTCCGTTCACTTTATCAAGATCAGGTAAATTGAAATTATCAAAAACAGAAGGTTGCTTCATCATGTCTTCAATTTCTTTCACTGTGCGCGGTGCAATCGTAGAGAGATGATCGTACCCATCTTTGGTAATTAAATAGTCATCTTCAATGCGCACAGCAATACCCCACCATTTTTTATCGCAAGCCGAATTATCGGGTATATAAATTCCGGGTTCGATGGTCACCGTATTATTCTCTTCTAAGATAGCACCACCACGATCGTGCACATCCAACCCAATATGGTGACTTACGCCATGCGGAAAGTAGAGATGCTTTTCATCAGGTTTAATAATACCTAATTTTATCAACCCACGGTTTACAACTGCTTTACAGGTGTCAGTCAATGCCTGACGGGAAGTTCCGGGCTTTGTTATTTTCATCGCTTCTTCCTGAGCAAGGAGAACAAGTTCATAAATCAATTTTTGCTCAGGCGAAAATTTTCCGTTTACCGGAATGGTGCGCGTAATATCTGCACTGTAACCATGAAACTCTGCACCCAAATCCATCAGAATTAATTCTTTCGATGAAACACTGGGTTTATAATTATCAATGTAATGTAAGATGCAACCATTGTGGCCAGCACCTACAATAGAAGGATAACCTAAATCTTCGGCTTGATATTTTTTATACACAAACTCATGAATGCCTTGAATCTCGCGCTCCGACATACCCGGCTTAATTGCCTTCATTACTTCTACTTGCCCTAAACATGAAATGGCAACTGCCTTACGAACCAACTCAATTTCATCTTTTGTTTTTATGCCTCGTAGTTTAGCCATTTGGTCGGCCAAGCCTTTCATGTCGAGATTATTTTTTGCTGGCTCAACAGCCAATGAGGTGGCATTCTTTTCAGGGTATTTAACCTTTGCTTTAAATTGATTGATTAAATCATATAAGTCAGAGGAGTCTTTTGGATTATCGCGCACATCATTGTTAAAATCAAAAAACAGAATCTTATCAAACTTTAAGAAGTCAACATTATAGCGTTTGAACTCGCTGTTATTGAATGTTTGCTCAAACCCTAACAGATCTTTTGTTCCTTTTTCGCCTAACCTCCGGCCAGTCCACATTTCGCGCATCGCATTGCGTGGTTGCACAAATAAAATTTCGTTGTAGCTGGCAGCATTGGCGGCTATTTGTTTATTCTTAAATACAAAAAGTACAGCTTCTGGTTCTTTATATCCCGTGAGGTAATAGAAATCAGGATCTTGATGATAGACATAGTCTACATCGTTGGCGCGATTGCGAACTGCATTGGCAAAAAATACCGCTACTGAATTTTCCGGAAGATTAGCCCTAAGCTTCTCTCTGCGGTCTTTATGAAACTCTTTTGAAAGAAAATCGGTAGGTAGATCAACTTCCTGCGCCAATACAGAAATGAAAGCGAGGAAAAAGACTGTTGAAAAAATAGTGCGCATAATAAGCAGGGTTAAGGCATAAAGATATAGGTCAATTCAATAATATAAAAGGCGCATTTCTACAGGCGGTTTACAATTTCTTTCTGCTAAAATTCAAATGCTCTCTACAAAAAGTTAGTATCTTGTAGTAAATCTACCCGTATGAGATACTTGCCGTTTCTTATTTTACTGGTTGCCGCTTGTGCTGAAGAAAAATCAATACCCCGCACCTGGCAAAGCATTGAGCAGAATTTACAAACACAACTGATCACTATTCAAGATGGTGATACGTTAACTTTGCCCGAAGGAAATTTTATGTTTACGAAAGGCTTGGCAATGGATGGCAAATCTAACATTGTAATTCAGGGCAAAGGCATGGACAAAACAATTCTTTCTTTTAAAAATCAAACAGAGGGCGCGCAAGGTTTATTAATCAGCAATGGAAAAAATATTATTCTTCAGGATTTTTCTATTGAAGATGCCAAAGGTGATAACCTGAAGGTGAATGAAGTAAATGGAATCACGTTTACACGTATTCGCTCGGTGTGGGCTGATGGCCCCAAAACAGAAAACGGTGCCTACGCAATTTATCCCGTGTTGTGCAAGCACGTATTGATTGACGAATGCATTGCGATGGGTTCCTCCGATGCAGGCATTTATGTTGGCCAATCTGATTCGGTAATTATCAGAAATAGCAAGGCTTATTGGAATGTGGCGGGCATTGAAAGCGAAAACTCGCGGTGGGTTGAAATTTATGGCAACGAGGCGTTTGAAAATACAGGGGGCATTTTAGTATTTGATCTTCCGGGTCTTACTCAATATGGGTACAACACAAAGGTTTATAACAATCTTGTGCGTGATAACAATCACGAAAACTTTGCAGCAAAAGGAAATATTGTCGCGAGCATTCCACCGGGCACGGGCATGATGGTTTTAGCTACGCATCAATTAGAGATAACAGCAAATAAGATTCTCAATAATAAAACCGTAGGTATTGGCGTAATCAGTTACGATTTAGTTTCCGCCCTCAATGAAGGTGAGGTAGAACAGGAGGGTTCGATTGGGGGAGTGCAAACCTTAAACAATAACTACATGTTGGATTCGCTTTACAATCCGTATCCCTATCAGATTTATATTCACAACAACACCTATGAAAATAGCCATTGGTTTCCGGCATTGCGTCATGATATTGGTAAATTGTTTTTTATGAAATCCTTTATGAGCCCACCCGACATTGTGTATGATGGCATTGCCGATCCGCAGCGCGCCAATGCTGAATTCTGTGTGCAGGAAACCGGTGATATAACCGTGTTGAACTTAGATGCTGCACACGATTTTAAAAACCTGACGAAGGGAGTTGAGCAGTTCAAGTGTGTAGGAACAAGTTTGTAGTATGAAATATTTTTATCTAATCGATAATGCACCTGACTGCTCCCAGCGGTTTGACGCCTATTTCCAAAACATTATTTTCTTGATTGTCTTTTGCGTTGCGTTGTCTTCGTGCCAAAGCAAAACGCAAGAGATTGTTGTGCTTCCAGAAGCAGAAGTTACCGTTGACCTTTCAGGACTGGGTAAAGAAAAATTGACGGAGTATGGATTTTTTGTAGGTGCGCTCAAAGAGCTTACTCCAGCGGAGGAGGTAATTCCTTACGCATTGAACTCAGCATTGTTTTCTGATTATGCGTTTAAAAAGCGATTTGTAAAAATTCCTAAAGGCAGTAAGGCAGTCTATTGTAATGATGATGTGTTTGAATTTCCTGAAGGCACAGTGTTGATTAAAAATTTTTATTACCCGGCTGATTTTAGAAAACCAAAAGCTGAGATAAGAATTTTAGAAACCCGTTTGTTAATTAAAGAAGCCAACATCTGGAAAGCACTGCCTTATATATGGAATGACGAACAGTCGGAAGCGTTTCTTTCCGTTGCTGGGAAAACTGTTCCTGTGTCGTGGGCGCATTATGATGGAACCAGTAAACAAATTAATTATTCTATCCCCAATGTAAACCAATGCAAGGGCTGCCACTTGCGTGGAGATAAGTTAATGCCAATCGGACCAACTGCGCGACAGCTTAATGGCGCACTCGAATTTTCGCAAAACAAAAATCAATTGATTGCATGGCAAGAGCGTGGAGTGCTGGGCGACTTGCCTGATATAAATAAAGTAGCGGCCTTGGTTAATTACGAGGATGCAACGGCTGCGTTAGACTTGCGCGCCCGTGCATGGCTAGAAATAAATTGTGCACACTGCCATCGTGCCGATGGCTCCGCCAAAAACAGTGGCTTGTATTTGCTGGCAAGCGAAACTAATTTTTCCAAGTTAGGGGTGGGCAAAGCCCCAGTGGCAGCGGGCAAAGGCTCGGGTGGGTTGCAGTATGACATCGTTCCTGGTAAACCCGATCAATCCATCTTACAGTTTCGCATCGAGTCGGTGCACCCTGGCATTATGATGCCTGAGTTAGGCCGTTCGATAAAGCATGCAGAAGGAGTTACGTTGGTAAGGAAATGGATTGCAGAGATGAAGTGAGTGGGCGTCTCAACCTTTATTTTAAAGTGCAACAAAGAATTAAACAATAACCCCAATTACACCTAAAGAACAATAATATCAAATTTGTATATTTTAGATATGGAGACATTAACAATAGACATTGTAGATCCGAAAGCCAAAAGAATCATTGAGAACTTGCAAGACTTAAATCTTATTAGCATTCGGGATAATGACACTGTGAAATCTTTTCAGATCCTGCTGAATAGACTTAAAACTAAAAAGAAAGGAATCTCTTTAAGAGAGATAACAAAGGAAGTCGAGTCAGTTCGGTCAAAGCGGTATGGCAAAAAGAATTGATCGTGTCATAATTGATACTAATATCTGGATTAGCTTCTTAATCACAAAAAACCTAAATACCTTAGACATTAGAGTAAAGACTGGAAAAGTTAAAATCATTTTCAGCCTTGAGCTTATGGAAGAGTTCGCCTTTGGTGGTGTTGTGTAAGGGGTAGCGGGTAAGGTCACCACCAAAACATCTGAATGCTTAACTTAAATTTCTTGCTTTAGAGATCGAGTATCAGAACTGAAGATTTGCATTAACGTTCGTGAAAAAGCACCAAGGTGAGCGGTCAATGAGAGTTTTAATTTGTTGATCTTCTGACAAGCTATTCCAGGATTCAATTCAACCTATTTCCTTTCCTTTAAAAATGTAGCAAGCCCAACCACATCATCGGTATTGATAATATCAACGTCAAGCTCCATCAACTTCGTCCAAGATTCAGGAAAATCGGGGATAGCCCAAAACCTGAAAGGCTTGTTGATAGCATGTGCGGCTTCGATAACGGCTACTAATTTTTCTTTATCACGCTGAGTCAACTTATCCTTGCCATTCCATTTCGAAAAACTTATAAAGCTGGCACTGATTAATCGAATTCTCTTTTGTTGATCGGGTGTGTAAGCAACTCCTGGCCTACCATCAAAGTTAATAAATTCTGGAAAGTTTTTCCAAAGAGCGGGGATGGGCATGTTTCCACTAACGGTTATCAGCAAGGTTTTACAAGTAATAAGGCGAGGATATTTTTTCAGCTTCGCTACTAATGTATTTAATGTTGCAATGCCTTCTGTTTTTAAGTCAATCATTAATGTTAATGACTGCTCCTTGTCCGCATAAGCAAAGCCGCCATTTTTCTCAATTAGTTTATCCAATGGCTTTAAGTAAAGTGCTTCAAGGGTTTTATCTTTTTGAATCTGTTTGCTCTCGTGAGCGACTAACAGATTATTGCCTTGCAAGAAAACATCCGCTTCAATAAAACCAACTTGTACTTCGTAAGCTGCGACTAGTGGAATTGGTTTTTCGTAATCGTTGTGAGCAAAAATTATAGAAGAACTTGGTTGGCTAAATCCCAAAAGAGAAATGAGCAAAAGTATAAGGATGGGAACTATGCGCGTCATAAATTCTTATTACCAAAAAATTGTATAAAGAGCTGTTAATATACCAAGTATTATGATCGAATAAATCGCAAAGCCTGGCGTTACTCTAAACATATTCTTGCTTACTTGTACTTCATGAGCCTCTTCTTTTTTCAACAAGCTCACGATAACCATAACAACAATAATTAATACAAATGTGATTGACATCCGGTCAAGAAAAGGATAATCAGGAAATGCACCATTCGTGTCCATCTCTGCGAATGGCTTCTGAAGTTTGAAGTAAATGTTGCCATTGATCAAGATCTGTGTTGGGATCGGAATCATCAATCAACTGATTTAAAAAATCAAAGGCCTCCCAAATGGGCATTTCTTTTTTATTGAAAGCCAAAAATTCATCGCGTTTCTTTTGAACAAAATCAAAATTCTGGAAAGTATGATTCAACCGATAGAATTCACGAACCGTATCCCGTTCAGGATTATCATAGTTTCGATATTCCTCAGTGGTTTTTCCTTTGACAATTTTGTCGGGATCGGGATATCTCCTTAATAAATCTTCTTCCCATTCGTCCAGATTTTTTAGCGGACCAGTTTCCAATTGATTTTTCATAGCCGTGACTCACCTGATTTCACCACTAAATTGGAAAAAAAATTAGTATTATTTGGTATTGAAAATTATGGAAGGCTCCCGAATAAGGTCCAAAAGAAGTTATTTTTCGGTACAGTTTACCAGGAGAAAAATCTTCAAATCATCAGCCATACTAAAGCTGTTGCCACCAACTTCATAGTTGCGCCTATTAAGTGGAAACTCGCCCTTAAATAAATATCCGGTTGATTGTTTTTGAGCGGTGAATTCAAATTTTCTAAATCAAAAGAATAACTTTTCGAAGTGTTTTGGTGTGCGATTGCAGTGGTTTAAGATATAACCCAAAAAAAAATTTCTCATTACTATTGAAAGGTTAACTCAATAACGTAAAAATAATCTAGCAAGCATGTCCTTGCCTGACAAAACATGATTCAGGAGCCAGCAAACTGTTACTGGCTCCTGATCAATCACAAAAATATTATTCAACAATGATTGTATAATGTGGAGTGGGATTTAGCGGACAGCTGTACACATATTTCCCTTTTGATAATTCCACCACTCCTGTTTTTGCACTTTCGCCATTCTTTAACAGCTTGGGCAAACCGGAATCCTTTAAAGCGGAAGTGAATTCTTTATTCTCCTTATCAGATTCTTTTTGCAAGAAGAAGGCCACTTCATGGTCAACGCCTTTGTTAACGACTTCAAATTGATAGCTTCCGGGTTTTAACTTGAGTTCTTTGCCTTCAAACTTTCCCGGTGTTTGTGTAAGCGTAATAGTCTTTACCTTATCTTGGCTGAAAACAGCCAAAGACGATAGCAAGATTAGAGCAAGAGCAATGATTAATTTGTTTTTCATAAATGAGGTTTTAAAAGTTATATACCTCAAATCATAATCAGAATTTAAAAGTTCGCTGCGCTTAGAGATACAAGTTGGTATGTCTTGTGCACGACAGGAATGGAGATTGTCAGATTTTTAACATCTGGTTGAACAATTGCTTCGTTATAAGTGTTAATTTTAGTAATTATGAAAGTGATAAAGATAGCCGCACTCGCATTACTTCAATTTGCTTTGATCTCTTGCGATGGGCAAAAGAAAGCTCAGGACTCTGATGTTAGGCCTGTTGTTCTTAAAGCTCCGGCAGGGAAAGCCATTGCAGCATTTGCAGAAGGTTGCTTCTGGTGTTCCGAACATATTTTTGAAGCAGTGGTTGGTGTTGATTCGGCAGTGTCGGGTTATGCAGGCGGCACAACTAAAAACCCCACTTATGAACGTGTAAATACTGAAACGACAGGCCATGCCGAAACTGTTTTGGTTTATTACGATCCAAAAGTAATAAGCTATGAAGAGTTAACGAAAGTCTTTTTCACTTCGCATGACCCAACCACAAAAGACAGACAGGGACCTGATCGTGGTTCATCGTATCGCTCAATTTTATTTTACCTGACAAGCGAAGAGAAAGCAATTGCTGAAAATTCGTTGGCTGATTTTAAAAAATCCGGTCTATATAAAAATCCGATTGTCTCTGAAATAAAAAAACTAACTGATTTCACTCGAGCTGAAGGCTATCATCAGGATTTTATTGAACACAACCCGAATCAAAGTTACGTGCGTGGGGTTTCCATTCCACGCTTTGAGTTGTTTAAGAAAACGTATACGGGTAAACTGAAATAATTTTACAGTTCTCTAAGCTCAAAATCTTTTCCTTTTCCAAACTTGATGGTGTCTTTTAGGAGATAGCGTTCAAGTGTGTGCAGGTCTTTTACTTTGAAATCGCCATTGACTAAAATTCGCTCAATTTCAAACTCATATTTATCGCCCAGATTTATGAGGCGATATTTTTTACCAACACGGAGTACATCAAAGGAGAGGCCGGCCACCAGATTATCTTAATCGCGCTAATGACAATTTAAAACCAGGCAGCAAATCATCGCCTTCAATCTCGTTATCAAAACCTGAAATTTTGCTTACGGCAATATTAGGTTTATACACGTAGACTTTTTCGGCCTGTGGATCGATCAACCAACCTAATTGACAACCATTTTCAATCCACTTTTCCATTTTAGATTTCAATTGCAGAAGTGAATCAGAAGGTGATTTCAATTCAATAACAAAATCCGGGCAAACCGGTGCAAATTTTTCCTGCTCTTCACGTGTAAGCACATCCCACTTTGCTTTCGTTACCCACGATACATCTGGCGACCGCATTGATTTATCCTTTAATCGAAAGCCAGTTGCTGAATCAAATCCATAGCCTAGGTGAGCATTCTTTTCAGCCCATTGACTGAACATGCCTGTTAATTTGAAGTTTCGATTTCCGGTTAAACCGCCTGCTGGAGAGATAATAATTAATTGTTCGTTTTCATCGCGCTCAATTCTTAGCTCTTTGTTTGCTGCACAAAACGCAAACAGCTCATCGTCTGTCATCGGAAACTGCTCTGGGATCTTTAAAATCAATTCTTCCATAATCAAATTTAATGAAACCTGTTTACAAATCCTCTTCGCGCTCCAACATCAGGATAGAAGACTGTGGAGCGATAAAATATTTTTCACCTTCATACATAACTTCAATCGCACCTTTCTGAAGAAAGATTGCCAGATCACCTTCCTGTGCCTGAAGGGGTAAATATTTTATTTGTTCGTCTTTACCTTTCCATCGATCATCTTCATCGGCAGGCATGGGCAACGGATATCCAGGGCCAACTTTGATAACATAACCTTTTTGAATTTTTTCTTTCTCCTGCACGTTTAGCGGAAGGTATAAACCACTATCGGTTTTATCCGATTCTTTAGCAGGACGAATTAAAATTCGATCGCCTACTACGATTAACTTCTTAAGTTTATTATCTGCCGTCAATTTCATTAGTTAATTTTTTCGCGTTGCCTTAAAAGGATAGTTTGCTCCTCCGGCAGACATACCCCCGTCAATCTGATCCATATTGAGCGTGGCATCAAAGTAGACAGGCGTTCCTTCGAAATCAAATTCACCTGACATCTTCATGCT
>JBBSBG010000075.1:0-10884 GCA_038251495.1 Cytophagales bacterium | reverse complement strand
TGACGTTCGTCAATCGTCTTATCAACCTTGGCCTGCTTTTTCATAAAGCGGAACATAGCATTTTTCTTTATCTCGTAAGCCATAAAAACGGTATACTTATTTGTTTTCTTATCAAAATATTTTTGCTCGCCTATCTTCCGCAAGTCAGCCATGCTCGTGTTCATGGTTTGTCTAACTAAACTTTGAAATTTATCGGCAACATCAGCAGCACGTTCATTTTCAGTTTGCCCTAAATACTGATCGGCTACTTGCTTCATGGTAGTATTAACCTGGCCAGCTAACTGAGCTTTCGCATCGATATCAGCCTTACCGCGCGCAATATTATCCTGAGAACTTTCTCCTTTTCCTGTGCCTCGAAAGAAGCGATTGTTTGACTCATACGCATTTCCACGAAATGGCTCTTTAACTTTTTGCCCGAACGGACTTGATCCACAGGAAGTAAGAACCAGCAAAACTATTGAGGTAGCAAATATTTTTGTTTTCATAACGGGTTTTTTAATTGGGACAACTTTTAAATCTCTGCTGCCAAATTAGTAAAAATTGTGCCAGAGTTATAGAATTATGGTAAGATGATTAATCTCCACCGGAATGCCCATTTCCACGTAAGTGAATAGTTGGTTAATCCGGTTCTTTTAAGAATTATTTCTAATTCAGATTTTTTAAACGCTCTCAGTACGGATAAAGGGGCATCGAACCTAACCATGGCAGATTTAGAGAATAGCAGCGTTAAAAACATGATTGAATAGTAAGCAAGTGAGTGTCTATGAATATCATTTATGATTATGGCAGTGGTTGTTTGCTCTTTCAGATTTTGCAAGAGCAAGACTAATTCTTCTTCTGTAAAGTGATGTGTGAATAGAGTTGCCAACACAAAATCAAATCGCTGTTGCTGGAAATCTTGCGAAAAAATATTAGTAGCACTAAATGAAATATTCTTAAAACCTTTGGAATGATTACTTGCGTAAGCGACAATATGTGGATTGGCATCAAAGCCTGTTAACACAACTTGTCTGTTTTCCTTCTTAGCTAACCTTGCAATCATCCGTAACATCTCTCCACTTCCACATCCCAAATCTGCAATCGAAATAGATTGATCAACCGGAATTTTTTTCCAACAAGATTTAATTGCTGCTATTGTTACTTCATTTCCGCCCAACCACTGATTAATAAAATCTAATTCCCGCAAGGTTTGATCAACAACTTCACCTTTGCACTCAAGGTCATCCATAATTTCAACACCTAACGAGCGGGTTGAGAAATCAATTGGCGATGCACGTTGTTCAGCTTTCATTGTGAATTTCCAATACCATGCTTTCAAGAGTTAAGCCCGGACCAAAAGCAAAACTCAGAATTTTTTTCCCATCATCCACACCATTAAGTTTTTTACTTATTTCGTTCAGTACAAACAAAACAGTGGGTGACGACATATTTCCATGATTTTTTAGCACCTCGTAGGAAACTCGATTATCAGATTTAGAGAGACCAAGTTCTTGTTCAATTACTTCAAGAATTTTTTTTCCTCCTGGGTGAATTGCATAATACGAAATATCGGTAAGCTGTTGAGAAATCTGAGCAAGTAGTTTTGATGTTAGTTTAGCAATTCCGCTCTTAATAACATCCGGAACATACGCTGACAATCGCATTTCAAAACCAAGATCCCCAACCGTCCAGGCCATGTCCTGTTCACCTTCTAACGCAAGGTCACAGAAAAAACTTACGGGTTTAAGATTTACACCTTTACGGGGCATCCCTTCAATTAGCAAAGCGGCAGCCCCATCCGCAAAAAGTGCATTGGCTAACAGATTGTCATCAGTAAATTCTTTTTGAAAATGAATGGTACAGAGCTCCGTGCAAACGATTAAAACCTTTGCATTTGAATCACCGCCACAATACGAGTCGGCTAGTTTAATCGCATTGAATGCCGCATAGCATCCCATAAAGTTAATGCACAACCTATTTACACTCGATTGAAGGTTTAACGCCTTTACCAGATCAATATCTAAGCCTGGTGCATACATGCCCGTGCAACTCACTACAATTAAATGCGTAATTGTTTTTGTGTCAAATACTCGTGCTTTATGTAGGCAATCTTTTATCGCATTAATACTAAGTTTTAGAGATTCTGTTCTAAACAATTCAAGCCTATGCTTAGTTGTGGGAAATGGCTCAAGGTTTTTATTGTTGCTGTAGAAGTTAAAATCCACATCGCGGCCATAGTCATCTATTACAGAATATCGAGATTCAATGCCAGAAACACGAAAGATTGCTTTCAGCTTCCGTGCCTCCTCTTCGTTTAATTGCATGGCCTTAACCATGAAATTTGCCAACTGCGATTGATTGAATTTATTAACGGGATTAGCTGTGCCTATAGATGTTATAAAAGACATAAGTTCAAGTATAACAAAAAACTCACCCAATTTGATTTGCTGCAGCCCGAATTAATTACCTTGAATGTCGAAATCCGAAAATCTCTATGTTTTCAAAATCTACCTTTTTGCATTTACGTTTCCCGTTTTCATTCTTTTTGATGCCGATTTATTTTTTCGCACTTGCCATCTCGCCCAACTTAAATGGTGATCGGCTTCTTTGGTCATTCCTTATTATTCATGCGTTACTCTATCCTGCAAGTAATGGCTTCAATAGTTATTTTGACAAAGATGAAAAGAGCATTGGCGGTTTAAAAAATCCGCCTCCGGTAAGCAAGGGGCTTTATTATACTTCTTTATTGATGGATGGAGCAGCGATTGTTTTGGGTTTTTTAAAAATAAGTCCACTGTTTGCCGTCATGTTGCTTGTTTATGGATTGGTTTCTAAAGCGTATAGCCATCCGGCAATTAGGTTAAAAAAATTTCCTATTGGGGGCTGGCTTACCGTAGGTCTTTTTCAAGGATGTTTTACATTTTTGATGTGCTATGTCGGTATAAATAAGTTTGGCATCGATAACTTATTCAATGCCCGGATACTGATACCAGCGCTGCTTGCCAGTTTGAATTTATTAGGTACCTACCCGATGACGCAAATCTACCAGCATGAAGAAGATGCTAAACGCGGTGACAAAACAATAAGTTTACTTCTGGGGATCAGGGGTACATTTGTTTTCGTACTAATACTTTTTACTCTAGTGACAGGTGGTTATGTTGCCTACTTTTACAACTACCATTCCTTGTGGTATGGAGAGGTCTTTTTGCTAGCCCTTTCACCAGTCGTAATATTTTTTCTTGTGTGGTTCTATCGGGTTTTAAAAGATTCAGCTAAGGCAAATTTCTCTAACACAATGTGGTTGAATATTCTATCGGCCATTTGCCTAAATGGATTTTTTATTTGGTTCTTCTTAGAGACCAGCCATATTTTGCAACTCTAAGTTCAAAAGGACTCTCCATGCGTGTTGCTAATGATAAGCTCTGCAATGGGTTTTGATTTTCGCATCAGATTAACAGCCAAATTGCTGCTCCATTCGCCACCAAACAATCGTTGAACTTGACGGCCAATCCACAATCTGCGCGCAAAAACCAAATTCCATTTCTTGGTATAGGTTTGTTCGAGTTCATCCCGGGTCAATTTTCCTGTTGAATATTCTATCACCAATTCACTTAAAATTTTTGCCGAATGAATTGCCATGGCCATCCCGTTTCCGCACAGCGGAGTAATCATGCCGGCAGCATCACCTGCCATCAACACGTGATCTTCAACCGGAGCTTTAGTAGCAAATGAAATTTCATTGATTACTTCTGGGCGATCATAAAGAAATTCTGAATTCTTGAAAATGGATTTTAAAAATGGATTTTTATAAAGCACAGCTTCCTCCATGGATTTTACATTCCCATACTCTTTTAAATTTTTTCTGTGGGTAAGGTAACAGAGCGTAAATTTATTGTCTTCAATTTGGCTAATCCCACAATAGCCATCTTTGAAGTTGTGCAGCGAAATTAAATCAGCAGGATAATCCGTACGTATGTGATATTTGACCCCTGCGTAAGGCGATCGTTTCTGAATGAAGCCACGCTTCATCGCCATGTCAAGTTTTGATCGTTTGCCAAATGAACCCAGAACAAGATCCGAATAAATCTCATTGCCCCCAGCTTTGATTATAAATTCGTCATTGTTGAATGAAACTTCTTCAACCTCAGTATTCAGAATAAATTTAACCCCTTTGGCTTCTGCTTTTTTGTAAAGAAAATGATCTAATGTGAAGCGGCTTATTCCAAACCCACCTAAGTCAAGCGGAAGCATTGCCGAACGACCATTAACTGAAGTAAGTTGAAATTGGGTAATCTTGGCCGGACCAAATTCCTCTGGAAATAAGCCTTGCGCTTTTAAAAAAGGAATTGTTTCGTTAGATATATATTCACCGCAAACGCGATGAAACGGGTAGCTTTTCTTTTCAATGAGGGTTACCGAAAGACCTTTTTCTGCCATGTAGTTGGCAGATACCAAACCAGCTAAGCCACCCCCAATAATTGTGATTGATTTCAAATTAGCAAATAAAATGTGAAAAGTCCTGATCCGTTAAGATTTGGAGATACTAAAAACAATATTTTAAATGTCAGGCTCAAACCGAAAAAAACACGTTTTGAGTAACGGTTGTTAAGATAACTACCGTAATCAATAAATTAACAATAAATCTCTGAATCCTTTTCGATCGTTTAACTGTTTAACTAGTATTATTAAATTTCTATGGACAAGCTGACAAAGCCATTAGATGTATTGAAGGTATTAGTGGTTGGCAACAATCCTATCGATTTGAGTCGCACGTTTGAGAGCCTTTCAAAAATCCATCAACATAAAGTAGTTACTGAAATTGCCTTTGATTTAACCAGCATTATTGATCGGCTCACCCGCTTTCGTCCAAACTATATTTTAATTGATGACAATGTTGGTCAATCGGAACTAAAAGCAACTGTGTTGGCTCTTGCCAGCAACCGAAAAACAAAGCATGTTCCTATTACCGTTTTAAAAAATTCAAATTACCACGAGGCCATTAACTCAGGGGTGATGAATTATATTTTGAAAGAAACCATTACAGGAGATTCTTTATATAGTGCTCTAAAAAACTCATTGAAGTTTAAAAAGACTCAACTGTATTTAACCCAGGCTTACAAGAAACGAAAAGGGCAATTGCTTCGTTTGGTAACTCCATAAGTTACAGTGGGTCTTCAAGTCTGAAATCTTTTTTGATTTTTATTCCATTCCGTTCAATTTGCAAACTAATACGCTTACCCGGTTTTGAGTTAAGAAATCCCAAGATTGAATTAAGTTCCAATTCGGCTGCTGGTAGTCCATTAACGCTAATGATTTTATCTCCTAACTTTAAATCAACCCGATAACCCGGAGAATTTTTGCGAACGTTAGTAATCTCAAAGTTCTTAAGCCTTGATCCCTGAGCTCTTATTGTTAGTCCACTCAAATTAAAGTAAAACTGTTTTTTGTAACTGTAATTTTTTTTCAAATAGATTTTCTCACCCGGAAAATTAAAGATAACAGTGAACCGGCTCAAAATCTCACCGCCTATAGATCCATTTCTGAAAACGGTTAAGCTGGTTTTGAGGGTATCCATATACGTATTTGGATCAGGAAAATTTGTAATGACATTGGGGATCTCATACTTGCCAAGTTTAAGTGTTTTTATCTTTGCAATCTCACCCATAATCTCACCTCCCAACCCTCGGCCAATAATACTTTCTACATGCCTTTCGGGAATTTTTATTCTAGGATTAGAACTGGTTTCCAAAAATAATCCGTGGCTGGCTCCGCTATCTACTAGCAACTTTGCGCTTAGTGAAGTAGTATCATTCATTTCAAGATTAACGGTTACATACGGCTTTGTATCCTCAATGCTAATTGGCAGCCATTGAAATTTCTTATTTTCTTTAAAACGCTGCGGAAGCATTAACGTAAGTTGTTTCTTTTCATAATCGATTTGAATAATAAAGCGGCTAAATAGTTCATACCCTAAAATTCCCTGCACGTCAGTGCCTAAATAATTTCTAAGCTCCAGGTAATCCTGGTCTAGCACCAACATTGCGTGGCCACGGCCTTGAACACCAGGCATATCGAGCGAAACATTATTTGTTACATAGGCGTCTACTAATTTTTCCCCGCCTGGGCCGGCAATAGAATATTTTCTAGCATACGTTAAATTCAAAATATCGCTATAGGCTTTTTCAGTAAGGATAGATGTGCGCACACCCGTGTCTAAAATAAATTTTAATGGAAGTTGATTGTTGAGAATGATAGGAACTACCACCAAATTGTTATAAACCTCTATTGGAAATTGAACCTTAGTTTTGCCTGGCGGCAATGAAAACCCTAATACCTGTGCAACACAAATCTTGCTGCTTGTGGTGATTAATAAAAAAATTGTAAAACAGTTCCTTAAAGACATGAGCAACAAAGCCTGTTTAAAGCTACCGATTTTTAAATAAGTGGTAGTTGCTAAACGTGAATTACCCCGAGTTGGATTAGCAGTTGATGAGGTGTTTCTGAAACTTTTATCTCGTCAAGGCTATTTTGACCTAAAAATCCTTCTTGCACCATCATTTTCATTTGCGCAAGAAGTAAATCGAAGTACCCATTAGTGTTTAAGATTCCAATTGAGCCTTCAATTAGTCCAAGTTGTTTCCAAGTAAGTATTTCTGCAAGTTCGTCAAGTGTTCCCCAACCGCCCGGCAAGGCTATAAATACATTAGCAAGATCGGCCATGCGCCTTTTACGCTCATGCATGCTCCCTACTATTTCCAATTGGGTTATTCCGGTGTGGCCAACTTCTTTTTTTATTAGGAAGTCTGGAATTACTCCAATCACTTTACCGCCCAACATCAGAATTTGATCGGCTAAAACACCCATTAACCCAATATTGCCGCCACCGTAAACCAGTGTGGCTTGGGAATGAACCAATAAAGCACTTAACTCTTTGGCGGCATCGGAATAGACAGGATTATTTCCTGCGCCCGAACCGCAAAAGATGCAAACGTTCATCAAAATGTAAGGAAAGCTTAATGCTTAACATCATGCTCGTTATCGCTTACTTTACTGTTTGGAAATAGCCAAACAGATGCAATTGCAAGGACAAATAGAGCTAAAACAACACCAAAAACTGACATGGCTATTTATTTTTATTGAAAACAAATTTACCCCAACAATCCGTATTATTTGCAAAATCGGTTGTAAAAATTGTAAACTCGTAAACTAATTTAAGCGTGCATAGTTTTCTGCTCGTAAATAACTTGCCTCCATGAAGAAATTTCTATTCGTTTTAAGTGTAATTCTCATTCTCATTCTGGCCTTCTCAACCTATATGAGACTTGTTTACACAAAGCAAGCGAGCCCCGAAGAACAGGTAAAGCTTACTAATGGAGATTTACAGATTTCTGTTTTTTATAATCGCCCTTACAAAAAAGGGCGTGTTATTTTTGGCGCGTTGGTTCCTTTCGATAAACCCTGGCGAACGGGTGCCAATGAAGCAACGATACTTGAAAGCAACAAGAATTTAAACTTCAACGGAAAAGATTTGAAGGCCGGAAAATATTCTTTGTTCACCATTCCCGGAGAGCAAGTTTGGACAATTATTCTCAACTCCGAATCTGGCCAATGGGGTATAAAATTTAATGGTGAAATCAATCGCGACCCGGCCAAAGATGTTGTTGTTATTGAGGTACCCTCTGTTTTGCAGGAAAAAGAATTTGAACAATTTACAATTTCATTGAAGAAAGCAGGTGAGGAAAATGAAATGATCTTGATGTGGGATAAGACACTCGTGTCTGTTCCTTTTTCCGTGAAGTAGGATTAGAAAAATTTTCATCATAGTGTCTATTTCCTGTAGTATCTTTAAATGTTTTATAGATTTTAACTCTAACCTAGATGATACAAGTGATTCCCTCCATAGCCATCCGCAAAGGGAAAGTGGTAAAAATGAGAAAAGGTGACCCTTCCAGTGAGAAGGCGTATGATGAAAATCCGCTCGATTTAGCCAAGCGGTTTGAAGATCATGGCATTGAGGTGGTGCACCTTGTTGATTTGGATGGCGCTGAAAAAGGAAGCCCAAAGAACTATCATGTATTAGAAGCCATGGCGGGTCATACCGATTTAAAGATTGACTTTACAGGCGGCATTTGCACGGACGGTGACATCGGAAAAGCATTCGAATTTGGTGCCGCTTATATTACTGCCTCCAGTATAGCCGTAACTAATCCTGAATTATTTGCTTCATGGATTATCTCCTACGGACGCGAGAAAATGACTTTGGGTGCGGATGTTACCAATATTGAATCGCGAAATATTGCTTTTCGGGGTTGGTTAAAAAAATCTGAGATAACCTTGTTCGATCACCTTCAATATTTTTACGATCGTGGGTTGAAGTATGTGAAGTCGACCGATGTTTCACGCGATGGTGTACTGGAAGGTCCCGCATTTTCATTTTATCAGGATATCATTAACAATTTTCCTGATCTTCAAGTATTAGCAAGTGGTGGCGTTCGCGGGGTTGACGACATCAAGCGACTGAATGATATGGGCGTATTTGCGGTAATTTTTGGCAAAGCCTATTACGAAGGCATTCTCAAGTTAAAAGATCTGGAGCAATTTAATGTAGCAAAGTAAAATTGTTACTTATCCACAATATCCGAAGTCTTAAACTTCTGAATAATGTAGTAGAGAAAGTTAAACGAGAGCGCGTCTTCTTCTGTTTTTGCTGGGGTAGGTTTTTGGGGTTCTGATGTTTTTGCCTTTGGTTTTGATACAACTGGCTGTTGCATATTTGTTGTTTGCTCCCGTTGCAATTTGCCGCCTTCAGGCTCATACAACAGCGTTTTGTCTTCGCGTGTATTTTGCTCCTGAAAGGGTGGACTTAATTCCGGAAAATCATTATTCGGGTATCCTTCTTGCGCAGATGAAGTAGAAACAGCCGATACGGTTAGTACAACTGTGATAAGAGCTAGTAAATGTGAAAAGTTTAATTTCATTTCTATTCCAGACTTTTACTCTGCGGGTTAGCTTTGCAAGCTAATAAAATTTTGATAATGATCACATTAGAAGAATTTAATAAAATTGACTTTAGGTCCGGTACAATAATCAAGGCCGAAATGTTCCCGGAAGCCAAAAAACCTGCTTTTAAGCTTTGGATAGATCTGGGTCAGGAATTGGGAATCAAGAAATCCAGTGCTCAAATCACAGATTTATATTCGTTAGAGTCCGTCACGGGCAGGCAGGTGGTGTGCATTGTAAATTTTCAGCCGCGCCAAATCGCAAACTTTATTTCGGAAGTTTTAGTCACCGGATTTCAAGATATTGAGAAAAGAGTTGTTTTAACTTCAATCGATAAGGAGGTTCCTAATGGATCGCGCCTTTTTTAAGCCTATGATTTTGTTTTCCTCTTTAGCAGAAATTTGTAATTCAAAAATTGTTCAGTTATCAAGCGATCGGCACGTTCAGGATTTATTTATTGATAGTCGTAAGGTGTTGCTTTCACCACAAGCGTTGTTTTTTGCCATAGCAGGAGAGCGGCATGATGGCCACAGGTATATTTCTGAATTGTATACAGCAGGCATACGCCAATTTGTTATCGAGAAAGAAGTTTCCTTAAAGGAATTTCCGAAAGCAAATTTTCTCTTAGTAAAATCTTCAGTAAGTGCGCTGCAAGCATTGGCTGCATTCAATAGAGCTTCATTTAAAATTCCGGTTATTGGTATTACTGGAAGCAATGGAAAAACAATAATCAAAGAATGGCTTTATCAACTATTGGCATCTGATTTTAAAATCGTTAAAAATCCGGGCAGTTATAATTCACAAATTGGGGTGCCGCTTTCTGTGTGGCACATGCAATCGTATCATCAATTGGCAATTTTCGAGGCCGGTATTTCGCGCAAAAGCGAAATGGAAAATCTTAAAAATATTATTGAACCAACACTGGGTATTTTTTCAAACGTTGGAAGTGCTCATGACGAAGGTTTTGCCAATCAACAAGAAAAGATTCGTGAGAAATTAAAGTTGTTCTCTGCAGTACAGAAATTAATTTATTGTCAGGATTATTCAGCACTGCATGAAGAAGTGAAAAAAACGACACTTTCAACTCTTTCTTGGGGATTTAATGTAGGCGCAGATTATACTGTGGAGCAGAATAAAAATCGGGTTTTAATTAAATCCAAAGCTGAAGAATTTGAACTAACTCTTCCTTTTACTAACAAGGCATCAGTTGAAAATTTATTGCATTGTGTTTTCATGATGTTGCAATTGAATTATTCACCAACACGAATTCAAGAGCGCATTGAATTTCTTCAGGTCGTGCCTATGCGGCTCGAGTTGAAGCAAGGAATAAACAATTGCCAAATCATTGACGATAGTTATAATAATGACTTGGCCGGGCTGCAGATTGGCATCGATTTTTTAAACAGTCTCCCCAACAAAAAGACACTTGTCCTTTCTGATATTTTTCAGTCTGGCCTATCGGATCAAGCTTTAATTGATAGGATTATTGATTTGATATCACAAAGTCCTGTAGATCGATTCATTGGAATTGGAGCTGTATTATTCCAGAATAAAGAGAAGTTTAATCAATTAAAAGTTGAAACAAGTTTCTATGAGGATACAGCTACCGCATTAGGTTTGATAAATTGGAATGAATTCAATCGCGAAACTATTCTCATTAAAGGTGCGCGCGTGTTTCAGTTCGAAAAAATAGTAGCGCTTCTGCAGCGAAAGATTCATGGCACACGGATGGAAATCGACCTAAATAAAATGGTTCATAACCTTAATTTCTTTAAATCTATACTAAGCCCTGGTGTTAAATTGATGGTGATGGTAAAAGCCTTTGCTTACGGCAGTGGCAGCGAAGAAGTAGCTAGCTTGTTGCAATACCATCGGGTTGATTATTTAGGAGTTGCGTATGCTGAT
>JBBSBG010000074.1:0-10975 GCA_038251495.1 Cytophagales bacterium | reverse complement strand
TGGATACTTGTTCGAAACCGATTTCAAAAAAGAAGTTTACTCTGATTTAACAGGCGAGCGTGGAACTCTTATGGGTGCCATCGCAGGAATTTTCGAAGCGCAATATGAAGTCTTACGTGCCAATGGCCACTCACCTTCTGAAGCATTCAACGAAACGGTTGAAGAACTTACACAAAGCTTAATGCCATTAGTTGCTGAGAATGGAATGGATTGGATGTATGCCAACTGCTCTACTACTGCGCAGCGCGGTGCGTTAGACTGGAAGAAAAAATTTAAAGCAGCTACCCTTCCTGTATTCAAGGATTTATACAAGAGTGTTGCTACAGGTGAAGAGGCAAGACGCACGATTGAAACTTGCAGCAAGCCAGACTATCGCGAAAAACTTGCTGAAGAATTGAAGGAAGTTCGCGAAAGCGAATTGTGGCAGGCAGGTGCTGCGGTACGTGCATTGCGTCCTGAAAAAAACGCTGTTGAAGCGAGCATGATAAATTAATTGACAAATTAAAATTGACAGTTGACAAAAGTTTAAGACAAGCTTTTTGTCAACTGCTTTTTTGTCAATTTTCAACTTCTATACTATGATAGAAACGGTTAATCAAAATCTTGACATAAACGGAGCTGCTGAAGTTTTAAAATCAGTTGTATTAAAAACTCCACTTCAATATCATAAGAAACTTTCAGAGAAATTTCAAGCAGAGATCTATTTGAAGCGTGAGGATTTGCAAGTGGTGCGTTCATACAAACTTCGAGGAGCTTATAATCTTATCAATAGCTTAAGTGAAGACCAACGCAAACGCGGAGTAGTTTGTGCCAGCGCGGGTAATCATGCTCAAGGTGTTGCGTTATCCTGTAAACTACTTAGTATTCAGGGTGTAATTTATATGCCGGCCATTACCCCAAAACAGAAAATCACGCAAGTGAAAATGTTTGGTGCCCAAAATATTGAAATCGTTTTAATTGGCGACACGTTTGATGAATGTCAGGATCACGCGCTGCAGTATACCCGTATTAATAAAATGGAGTTCATTCCACCGTTTGATCACATCAAAGTAATTGAAGGACAAGGAACCGTGGCGAAAGAAATTTTGGAAGAGCAATCCAATTTTGATTTTGCATTTCTGCCTATTGGCGGTGGTGGGTTATGTGCAGGTGTTGGAAGTTACTTTCAACTTTACTCTCCCAACACAAAAATTATTGGCGTAGAACCGCAAGGTGCACCTTCTATGAAGGAAGCGTTGAAAAAAGGACACCCTGTTGTTCTTGATAAAATTCAACGCTTTGTGGACGGTGCTTCCGTAAAAAAAGTAGGTGATATAACGTTTAATATCTGCAAGGATTTTATTTCAGATATGATACTCGTGCCAGAAGGAAAGGTGAGTTCGACTATCCTGCAACTCTATAATGAAGATGCTATTGTAGCAGAGCCGGCCGGGGCTCTATCAATCGCTGCTTTAGATTATTATACCGATCAATTAAAAGGAAAAAAAGTTGTGTGTGTGCTAAGTGGTGGAAACAACGACATCGATCGCATGCAGGAAATAAAAGAACGATCACTATTATTTGAGGGCTTAAAGCATTATTTCATTGTTCGCTTTGCACAGCGACCAGGTGCCTTGAAAGAATTTGTAAACGACATCTTAGGCCCCAACGATGATATTGTACGATTTGAATTTATCCAAAAACATAATAAAGAAACCGGCCCGGCTTTAATTGGTATTGAAGTTAAATCACAAGAAGATTTTACCTATCTGATCGAGCGTATGAATAGCCATAAGCTCAATTACACACTGGTAAATCAGAATGAGAATTTGTTTGAGTATTTGGTGTAAAAATAAATCATTAATTAATTTGACAACACTATCGAAGTAATATCATTCTTTTGTCCACAAAAGAGTAAACTTTATCACAGATATTCAAAAGTTCATCATCGTGAGTTGTCACAACAACTATTTTATCATTTTTGATCTTCGTGAGTATGTTGACAATGATCTGTTTATTGATCTCATCAATAGATGAAGTTGGTTCATCAAACAAAATAACCTTATGGCTATGAATGAGGCCACGTAAGATAGATACGATTTGTTTTTGACCACCTGACAAGGGTACTCCACCAAGCCCTATCTGTGTATGGATTGAGTCTGGAAGGGAACCTATAAATTCTGCAAGACCAAATTTAAGTATTAAACTTTGTGCAGCCTCCTCACTTAAATGCGATCCTAAGGTGATGTTTTCTAAAACTGTTCCGCTTATAATTTTAGAATCCTGCTCAATATATCCCACCTGTTTATTCCATTCTTGGATAGAATACTCTGTGTGGGAAATCCAACCTAAAAATATGTTGCCTACGGTTGGCTCATACATTCTCTTAAGTACTTTCAAAAAACCACTTTTACCCGAACCATTGCGTCCATAAATACAGGTTATCAAACCTTGTCTCGCTTCAAAGCTAGCTTCACTTATAATCTCTTCAAATCCAATATGCTTTAGGGAAATATCTTTTGTATGCATTGAAACGAAATCATTGGCAGGTTGACTTTTTAAAATCGGATTCGGTATGTTCTTTAACTTTACGGTATTAAGGTTCGAGAAATCTCTAAGTCGATTGATAGAAACGAGTGAACCTTGCAGATTAACATTTAAAATAAGGATAGAACGCATTGATCCATTAAACCGAGTAACCAAGATGAATGTAGAAAAAAGTTCACCTATTACAAACTCATTATTAGATATGCCTATTGTCACGAATAAAAATGAACTTAATAAGACAAAATGTTGGGCAAGGTTAATGGCGGTAGAGTATATATTGATATGGCTATTCAGAGCGAGCTGCTCTAGTTCAAAAGACTTATATTTTTCAGACAGTATTTTTTGAAATTTGCTCTCTGCATTGTAAGATTTAATCACGTCAATGTTTGAGAATGTATCTAAAAACGCAGATTCACGGTTAGAGTGGGCAAGAATAAATTTACGCTGCAGACTCTTAAGCTTTGGGGAATTTTGAAAGGCGATGCCCAAATAAAGCAGGATGCTTCCAGAAACAGTAAAACCTAACAAAGGATTAATAAAAAACAAATAAGTCGAGATCATTAATACGATGATAAAGTCGATCAATGCTTGGCTCGCAATAGCAGTGGTTGTTTCTACTACTACTCCAGCATCACCCATTCTGGAAATCAGATCTCCCGTTTCCTTGCTATCAAAGAATCTCGCATTCATTCTAAAGAGCCTAAAGAAATATTGGTTAAGCAGACCCACGTTAAACCCAAAGATCTGCTTATTAACAATAATTGTGCGCAAGTAATTGAGCACCTCATTCACCAAAAGTAAGGCAGCCCAAATAATGGCGAGATGAATGCCCTCTAAAAATAATTTTTTAAAAATATAATTGTCGATAATTGATTCGGTGAATAAAGCAGTAGATAAGGTGAGAATGGTAATTAGAGCTCCTAAAAATAGTGAGCTAAGAAGCTTATCGCTATGATCTTTAACTAGTTCGAAAAACCACCGAAGACCTATCTCTTCTTTATTTGGAATAACTTTATCCGTATTTTCTATCAATAGTAATTTTCTACTTTTCCATATTTTCAATAGTTCCACTTCACCCATTAAAGAAAATCCATAGAGCGGATCTATGATTTGAAATGAATCCCTATCATAACCATATAGAACGATATAATGATTAAAATTGCCGCCAATGACAACATGTAGAATGGCGGGTTTTGTCAGGCTCTTCAGATCTTGAACCTCTGCTTGGTATCCATCTGATTCAATTTTATAATTTAAAAATGCCTCTTGAAGACCTAGCAACGTGGTGCCATTTTTATTTGTACCGCTTGCTGCTTTCAAGATTTCCAAGTTTTCATTGACACCGTAAAATTTTAGAATACTCAGCAAACAAGCCGCTCCACAATCGTTGCTATCATGTTGAGATACTATAGCCTTTTTTAGTTTCTTAGGTATTGCGGCTTGCATATCTCGTTATCTGTAGAAGTGATTTTATACCTATGGAGTGATCAATACGTTCCACTAGTCGCTTTTCGTTATCATAAATGAAAAAGGTAGGGTAAGAAAAAGCTTTAAAAGTAGCGCTGAAATAACTTTTAGCATCTATTAGTAGTAGTACATTAGGTTTTGAAAAAAGAGGGTATTTCTCCTTTACTGCAATCAAATCTTCTCTCGGTTGTGTAGAGACAAATATGATCTGTGTGTTTCTAAACTTATCATAAAATCTATTGAGCAGCTCTATCTTATCAATACAATTGGAACAATCTGAATTAAAATAGATAATCAAATAAGCCATGCATTCGTTTAGGTTTTTGTGATCATACGAACCACCGTTTAAGTTTTCCAATGAAAATTCGGGTAAATATGTCAGCTCGCTTTTCTGGGATAAAACAGGGGCGGTTCTCTTAACTTTAGAGTAGCCATCATAGAGAAAAAACAACACACTGCTAACAAATATTGTTTGAACCCCGCGAAGTATCCAAATTTTTATCACCTGTCAAAATATTTTAAAGATGTAAAACAAAAGTATTCGCCAAACAGTAAAAGCGGTAAAATAGGTGCCGGTTGTAATCACGAACACCTTTACACTATCTCTTCTGTAAAAATGTGCTATAAAAAAAGCGATGGACAAAAGGAAGGCTACCTCATACAGATTTACAAACTCTAAGAATGGGATTGCCCATTCAGCTACTTGATTTCTATCAAAAAAAGCAATTAAGTGAACGGGGTTGAACCGAATGAAATCATCGAACGAGTGATCTACCTTTATTAATCTAAAATAAGCAGCCTTAATACAAGTCTCAACTAAAAAAATAAAACTGGAAATCAATACCGCTTTACATACCACAGCATATTTTACTTTGTATAAACTATTAGTTAAGAAATAACCGCTCGAAAAAACCATAGCTAACAATGGAATAGAGACTGTGACACTTGCAAGGGTATAAAAAAAGTCGAACGCCAAATCCTCCCACACTATATCTTCTTGCTCTTCTAGAAACTCCAATCCATCTAAATCACTATTAAATTCATTATACTGGTCATACTTGGTCTCATACTTTTCTTCTAGATATTGATTCAACAAGGCATCTGTTTGTATAAACTCAGTAATGAAATAGTTGAGCAGAAAAGATATTAAAAAATAAATAACGAACAGACCAAGCCAGTGAGTTCTGAAAAGACCTAAGTAGAAACGCTTCACTTACTGTTTTTTATAAATTGATCTTCCAGCGTCTCCCCTTTGCTCTCAAGATCTTTTACCATTCTATTGTAATTTTTAAATACAATAGACTTGATACCTGCTTTTTCCCAATAAACGAAATCATACTTATAGGGGTCGTATATACTCGTAAGCGTATTTTTTTGAGTTAAAGGATCTGAACTAAAGCGTGAGGTTACAAACTCCCGCTCTACAAAATAATATCTCTTTTTACTTGTGTCTTCATCATCTCCCCTTTTCACATCAATATCTTTCTGAAATCTGTTGAGATAGGCGAGCACAAGCGAACCCTCTACCTCCTTATATAAAATTATATCTTTGAACAAGATGGGCAAACCGATTAATGCTCTACTCATCCAGGCATCTTTTTCCTTTGGGTTGAGAATATACGAGTACTCCATCCTCATGATACCAAAATCGCTAAGCCTTACAAAAAGATAGCCCACTGGTATCCAATGATGCCTACCTTGGAACCCGTGCGTATAACTTCTAGAAGATGGGAGGATTTTAATTTTCGCCACTTTTTCAATCCCATAGTCGATAACGCCCTCCAACTTAAAGGAATGGTGCTTGGTGAAATCATCATTTAGGTAACCATAAGTACCTGATTTTAGATAGAATTTTTCTTCTGGCTTAACCTTGGCGACATGGTTGGCTATAGGATCCATAGCAAAAAAACCATTAATATCATAGAGTTCTTTTTCTCGCTCCGTGGCCTTTGACTTTTCCTGAGTACTTTGGGTAGATACATATTCCGATCTGAATGACCTTCCTTTTCCTTTCACATAAGCATACTTATATTCACGAAAGTCGTTGCTCCTTCTCACGTTCAGAATGGAAACAGTGGCTACCTTAGAATTATAACTAACTGCTAAGTTAGCTTGAATGAGACGGTGGTATGTTTTTGAGGTATCCAAATTTGGCATAATTTTCTCCCCCCAGTTTAGGAGCGGAATGGTGAAGTGTGTTTGAGAGTAGAATCCCGACACCCTTCGGATAGAACTTTTTTTGTTTTTTATATTAAGCGAATCAATGGCAATAGATACAATCTCGTTTGCCTGCAATGGTTTTTGCTTTCTTTCTTTCACCAATATATCCTTTAAAATTACGGGCACTTCCTTCATCTCAATAGTGAGCGTAGTATCAAATCTAAGCTGAAACCTGATAGACTTCGATTGGTAACCTAACATTTGAAAATCCAACACTATGTTCGATTTTCTTCTCATCCCATTTACAATAAATGAACCGTCAGGCCCTGTGATAAAGTTAAGGCTATCATTGGCCACCAAATAGGCGAATTCGATCGGTGCTTTTGAAACATTATCAACTACTTTGCCTTGGATCGATTGGGAGAAAATACTTTTAGAAGAAAAAACAAATAATAAAACAAAAAGGTATGGTAATAGACTCTTAATTCTGATTGCATGTGCTTGCTTTTTGTCCATACAGGAGTCAGTTAATGAAATATATTGCTAAAGGTTGGCTTTGAATTAGAGATACTCTAATGCCTATTAACTTTTCTGAGTATCCGTCTGAAGTCCTAAAATGAGTAGGAGCATCATTTCGAAGCGAGCGCACCAAGTAAGTGAGTGAAGAAATCCCCTTTTTAGGGGGAGATTTCTACGTCCCGCCTGAGGCAGGACTGCGAAATGGCGGTCGAAAAAAGTTTAGGACTTCAAACGGATACTCAGATTAGCTTTCATTATTCTGGACAACCTTCTAAATATACATCAATTAAGGCAAGTGCAACATCTATATCACCTCTTGAAAGAGCCCTCTTTATTTGTCTTCCAATACGTCCGCAACCACCAGACGCGATTATTTTTGACATTTCTTTTACTGTTAGTTTTTTCATGCTTCTTAAAACAATAGCGGCATATTCAACAACGAGACAATCATCAGAGAATTGAAAGAAGACATTTCGTACTTACGAGAAGAAAACAAAAGGCTGTTGGGGCTTTTAGAGAAAAACAAATAGTGCAGTATGATAGTGTAAACAAAGAAACCGGCCCGGCTTTAATTGGTATTGAAGTTAAATCACAAGAAGATTTTAATTCTCTTATCTCCCGAATGGACGACCGCAAACTCAACTATACCCTCATTAATCAAAACGAGAATTTGTTTGAGTACTTGGTTTAGGTTTCTTTCTATAACTCATCACTACTAGTTAAAATCTGCCAATTTTAGTCTAAATTCAGGGCATCTCTAAAAACCCTTGCTTTCATTACCTCAACCCCTGCCCCTTCTCCAAAAGAGAAGGGTAAGCGGAGTTTTTAGAGATGCCCTTCAATCATTTAGCTTGAATTTTGAATCTCTATAAAATTGTAATACATTTGTAATACAATATATGAATTATGCTTACAGTAAGGCTAACATCATCTGAAGAAAAATCACTAAACGAGTATTGTGAGATTAAAGGCCGGTCTAAATCAGAGGTCGTTAAAGAAGCTATTGAGTTATATCTCGTTCAACATCGTAAAAATTCAAAACCTTATGATGTAGGCGAAGATCTGTTTGGCCTGGAAGGAAGCGGGATCAAAGACAAATCAACAACGTATAAAAAACGCATAAAAGACTTGCTTAATGAAAAGCATTCTCATTGATGCGGGTCCACTAATTGCACTTTTTGATAAAAGTGATTCCTATCATGCTCAATCTATTGAATTCTTAAAACGTTATACCGGTACATTACTTACTACGTGGCCAGTTGTTACAGAAACGTCACACATGCTGGGCTTTAGTGTGCGCACTCAAATTTCTTTTTTGCAATGGATAAATCGTGGTGGGCTTCACCTGATTGAAACCGAATACTCATCTATTACCAGATTGATTGAGTTATGTAATAAGTTTGAAGATGTGCCTATGGACCTGGCTGATGCCACCCTGATTGTAGCGGCTGAAGAACGTAACATCAAAGAAATAGCCACGATAGATTCTGACTTTTACATTTATAGAGATGTTCGCAAACGTTACTTAAAAAATATTTTCATCAAATAGGGATACATCTTTTTAAGTACAATTTGAAAAGCCTATCTTACTGTTGAAGAGTAATTCAAAAATTAGATCAGTATGGCACAAGGATTATTAATTGATATGGATGGCGTTATATATGGTGGCGATACCATGATTTCTGGTGCGGATACTTTTATTAATCATCTTTTAAAAGAGAACATTCCATTCCTTTTCATGACTAATAATAGTCAGCGCACGCGTCTTGAGGCAGTTCGCAAATTGGGAAGGCATGGAATTACCGTTAAGGAAAGTCACATCTACACCAGCGCATTGGCAACTGGCAAATTCTTATCAAGTCAAATTCCAAATGGAACTGCGTATGTGCTTGGAGAGGGTGGTCTACTTTCATCCCTTCACGAAAATGGAATTTCACTCGTAAATTCTGATCCTGATTTTGTTGTGTTAGGAGAAGGAAGAAATTTTACCTTAGAGATGGTGCAACGCGCAGTGGACATGATTCTTGCCGGAGCAAAATTTGTAATCACAAACCGCGATCCATCACCAAAGAAAAAAGGCTGGGACAATCTTGGCATTGCAGCAACCAGCGCAATGATTGAAGAGGCAACCGGAATAAAAGCATTTGTTGTTGGAAAGCCAGGACCTGTAATGATGCGCGCAGCTCGAAAAGAATTAGGTTTAGAAACTGCTGATACTACTATCATTGGTGATACGATGGATACCGACATTCGTGGTGGTGTGCAAATGGGTTATAAAACGATTCTTGTGCTAAGTGGAATCACAAAAAAAGAAAACCTGATTCGATATGCTTACAAACCTGATCTGGTTGTTGATTCCGTTAAAGAAATTAAATTTCCATTGCCTTGGTGGTAACAAAAAAATACCAAACAGTTGTAAGTCAAAATCAAATTTTTATGTCAAATAGATTGAGTAATCGCTAATGATTTAACATCTTCGTGAATTATTAGTGATGTCAAAAAATGATTGCCCAATAACCTAACCTAAACCTATGAACTGTCCCGCCCACAAGCGGGACAGTTTCATTTTATAGTGTTTTGAACAAACTAACGATTGTTGTGAGCGAGAAAAAACCAAAAACAATTTTTGAAAAAATCTGGGATAGCCATGTGGTGAAACATGCCGATGGATATCCTGACGCCTTGTTTATTGATCGTCATTTTATTCACGAGGTTACTTCACCTCAGGCATTTGCCGGACTGAAAAAAAGAGGACTGCAAGTCTTTAATACAAAGCGCACCACAGCTACAGCCGATCATAATGTTCCTACCAAAGATCAACATCTTCCAATCAAAGAAGCCTTGTCGCGGCATCAGGTTGAAACACTTCGTAAAAACTGCAAAGACTTTGGAGTTGAATTATATGATTTAGGTCATCCCTTTCAAGGTATCGTTCATATCATCGGGCCAGAGTTAGGGTTAACCTTACCAGGCATGACGATTGTTTGTGGCGATAGTCATACTTCGACACACGGTGCGTTTGGCAACATCGCATTTGGTATTGGTACTTCAGAGGTAGAACAAGTATTGGCAACTCAATGCATCTTGCAATACAAACCCAAGACGATGAAGATTGAGATCTCTGGAGCTATTGGTAAGGGTGTGGTCAGCAAGGATATTATTTTATACGTCATTTCAAAAATATCAGCCAGTGGAGCCACTGGCTTTTTTGTTGAGTATGCCGGTGATGCCATTCGAAATTTATCCATGGAAGCCCGCATGACAATCTGCAACATGAGTATTGAGATGGGGGCACGTGGTGGATTGATTGCTCCTGACGAAATAACATTCAATTATATCAAAGGCCGCAAGTTTGCCCCACAAGGTGAAGCGTTTTATAAAGCAGTAACCGAATGGAAAACATTGGCTACTGATGCTGGTGCTACCTATGATAAAGTTCTTTCCTTCGATGGAGCCGACATCACACCGATGATCACGTACGGAACAAATCCAGGCATGGGTATGAAAATTACGGATCGCATTCCTACAGCTGAAGAGTTAAAAGAAATAAGCGAACAGAATTCATTTAAGAAATCGCTTGAGTACATGGGCTTGGAGCAAGGCACACAGCTCCTCGGAAAATCTATTGATTACGTTTTCATTGGAAGTTGTACGAATGCGCGAATCGAAGATTTACGTGAAGTCGCTTCCATGGTAAAGGGAAAGAAGAAAGCAGCGGGTGTTGAAGTGTGGGTTGTTCCTGGTTCGAAGCAAGTGCAAGAGCAAGCTAAGAAAGAAGGCTTGGATAAAATTTTTGAAGCAGCCGGTTTTGAATTACGCGATCCGGGTTGCTCAGCATGCCTCGGAATGAATGAAGATAAAATCCCGGCAGGAAAATATTGCATCAGCACATCGAATCGAAATTTTGAAGGCCGGCAAGGACCGAAGTCAAGAACATTTTTAGCAAGTCCATTAAGTGCCGCTGCTGCTGCCATTACAGGTAAGGTGACAGATGCAAGAGATTTTATTAGTTATATGAAATAAAAAAATGTCAAAAGATAAATTTATAAAATTAGTTTCTACCGCAGTTCCCATCCCGAATGAGAATATTGATACGGATCAAATTATTCCTGCTCGGTTTTTGAAGGCAACAACACGCGAAGGCTTCGGTGAAAATCTGTTTCGCGATTGGCGCTATGACAGCAACAATAATCCAATCAAGGATTTTGCTTTAAACAATTCTGCCTACTCAGGAAAGATCTTAGTTGCTGGTAAAAATTTTGGTTGTGGCAGTAGTCGCGAGCACGCGGCCTGGGCAATCTAC
>JBBSBG010000073.1:0-11122 GCA_038251495.1 Cytophagales bacterium | reverse complement strand
TGGGATGGGGACTTCCTTACACTCAAAAATGTTTTAGAAGAAAAAATGCTGGGTAAGGTAGTAGAGCTTGAAGCGCATTATGATCGGTTTCGTAATTACATAGAACCAAATACCTGGAAAGAAGAAGCCGGAAAAGGAACTGGGATTTTATATAACCTGGGATCGCACATGCTGGATCAAATTCTGGTTTTGTTTGGTATGCCGCAGGAAATTGACGCACGCATTGGAATACAAAGACCCGGTGGCAAGGTGGATGACTTTTATGATCTAAGACTTCAGTATGAAGGTCTTAATGTAATAGTAAAATCAAGTTACTTAGTGCGCGAGCAAGGGCCGCGTTACATTGTGCATGGCACCGAAGGTTCGTTTATTGGAAGCAGTGGAGTTGATCCACAAGAGCAAGCTTTAAAGGAAAAGAAAATTCCGGGCAGTGCCGGGTGGGGGACTCATCCGCGTGACACATGGGGAAAGATTAATACTAGCATCAGCGGGCTGCACGTGGATGGAGTCATTGAAACAATTCCCGGAGACTATCAGATATTTTATAAAAATCTGTATGAAGTAATCCGCGAAGGAAAACCGCTTGCAGTAAAACCTGAAGAATCAAGAGATGTAATAAAACTGATTGAGGCTGCGTATGAAAGTAATAAGCTGAGAAAGGCGGTTAGAATGTATGAATACTCCGTAGAAAAATAACTGCCGCACTTTAGTGGTAAAGTTCTTTCAGTTGATTTTTAATATAGGTGCAAATAATTTTGTTAGTTGTATAGATATGGAAGAAGTAGCTCTAAAGAAATACTTGATTCGAATTGCCGATAAACTTACTCTTGAATCAACCTTGGAGTATGTATTTGAACACCTTGCTTTGCTTTCTGATATTGATGAATCAGAGCTTCAAGAAAAGTAAGGCGAGATATTAACTTACAAGGAAGTTATTGCCAAATCCAGAGAATGGTTAAGGTAGTTTGGACTAAAAAGGCTTTTGGGCAATTGGAACGCGCTGTAAAATACATTCGCGAAGAGCGTGGTTTATCTCATGCGAAAATTGTTTTAGATGCAGTTTTACTAAAAACGCAGCTTCTAGAAAAGAACCTGAAAATTGGCACTTGAGCCACTACTTGCCCATTAGAAATCACAGTATAGATTTTTAGTTGTTTGGAGTTATAAGATTATATACCGTGTCTCAAAAGAAGGAGCAGTTATCTCAAGAGTATTCCACACCACAAGAAATCCCAAGAAGTTAAAAGGTGTTTAGTTCTGCCAGAAACTCTTTTCAATAATAGAAGGGTGAGTTAGCGTCTAAAGCGAGTAAAAAAAGATTAGGTTTTTTTAGCTCGCAATCTGCATCCAGAAACCAGCATTCAGCTTACGCCAACTCTCTCAAATCAACAGGTACAACTCTCGAGATTCCTTTTTCTACCATCGTGATACCATAAATCACATCTGTAGTTGTCATTGTTCGTTTGTTGTGGGTTACAATCACAAACTGCGAATCTTTGCTGAACGTGCGAATGATGTTGTTGAACTTATCAATGTTGGCATCATCCAATGGCGCATCCACCTCGTCAAAAATACAGAACGGAGCAGGCTTTAACAGGTACATAGAGAAAAGCAACGCAGTAGCTGTCAATGTTTTCTCACCTCCAGATAATTGGTTGATGGTCAACGGTCGCTTTCCTTTTGGCTTGGCAATAATATCAATTTCAGACTCAAGTGGTTTGGTTGGATCAGCCAATTTAAGATCGCAATCATCACCTTCGTTGAACAATGAGCGGAACACAGAAATAAAATGTTCTTTAATCTGCGTGAACGCCAGCATAAAGGTTTCGCTTGCCACACCTTCAATTTCATTGATGGTGCTTAATAGCGTTTCTTTTGCTTTTATCAAATCATCTTTTTGTGCTATGATAAAGTCGTTACGTTCTTTGATTTCTGTGTAAGCTTCCATAGCCATCGGGTTGATAGGCCCCATGTTATCTAGCTTTTCGCGAATCTTAGTTACATCTGTGCGAAGTTTATCTTCATCAAACAAAGCAAGTTGTTCGGCTTCCTCAGGTGTTGAATTACTTAACACCGTATCAAGATCCATGTTGAACTCCACAGAAAGACGTTCTTTCACTGAGTTCAATTGCATTTTGCTTTCGTTCAGTTGGTTTTGCAATTCCATCAACAAGGTGTCAATGTTTTGACGTTGGTGTTGGATCTCTCGCAAGTCTTTTTCAAACTGATCAATTTCACCACGGCCTGAGTAATATTCTTTCTCAGCTTCGCCCAAGCCTTTTTCCATGTCATCTTTCTCAGCATACATGCCGATTAGAGTTTGATCATTACTTTGAGTTGTTTCAATGATGGTTCGAACTTCGTCTTCGTTTTTGCGTTGCTCTTCCGTGTTGGTTTCAATGCGCACACTGCTTTGCTCCATCGATTCCTGCTTGAAGCGCATTTCCTGCTCAACGCTCTTTACACGGTTTTCCTGCTGATGGAAGAAAATATTTTGTTCATTGAAGGTAGAGGATTTCTGACTCAGTAACTCATTCTGAACATTTAACTCTGCAGTAATCAGCTTAAGTTTTTCGTCTTGTTGACTTAATAATATCTGAGCTTGCTCGGCTTTAGGTCGCAAGTCAATCAACTCCTCATTTAGAGTTTCTATTTTTTCAATGATGTCTTCCTTGCGTAAATCCGCACTGCTAAGCATAGTAGAAAACTGCTCTTGCTTTGTGCTAACTGAAATATATTCGTCATTTACCAATTTGATGGCACTCTGGGCTTCATCAATTTGCTGCTTGAGTGTATTGTTGCGCAAGCGTTCAAGTTCGCGCTGCTTGTCAATCAAAGAATAACGAACATCTTCAACTTTTTTGGTAAGCTCCTTGATTTCTTTGTCGAGCTTCTCCATGTTTTTAGCACGACCAATCTTTTTGCCCTCAAACAAACCAACCGAACCACCTGATAAACTAAATCTTCTTTTGGTAACTTTTCCGCTTTTGGTGATAAACGTATTTTCGTCTGCCGGAATGCTTTTCATATCACCTTCATACATATAAACCTTATCCAGGATAAAGGACATCAGTTTATTATACTTCGGGTCGAACTCAATAATTTGTGTAGCCGGAAATGCATTCGGATACATTTGAAGTGGAGAAGAAGAAAACTTTTCAAAAGAATCAAGAATGAAGAAGTTCGCTTTACCTTTGCTGGCATCACTTAAAATATTGATTGCTTCGTACGCCTCTGCTTCGTGCTCAACAATATAGTAGTTTAGGTAAGGCTCTAAATAGTTTTCAATAGCCACGCGATATTCTTCACTCGTTGATAAAATATCAGACAGCAGTGGAGCGTTTTTTGTCCAGCTCACATTCTTTTTCAAAAACTTAATCGCTTCAGGGAAACCTTCTAAGTTTTCAACTAATGACTTGGTAAGCTGATATTCATTCTGGCGTGCATCTAACTTCCGTCCTGCTTCGGTCATTTCTTCCCGAATCATTTCGATTGTTTTCTCTAAGGAAGAAATTCGCAGACGAATGTCCTCTTCTTCTTTTCTTAACTTATCGAGGTAGTTATTCTTGCCTGCAATTTCTTCTTTTAGAATAACTGTCTTTTTTTCAAACTCAGCAATGCTGGCACTTTGATGGCTGGTATCCGTGGTGGTGCGCTCTAGCTCCTGTTTAAAGGAAGAGATTTGAATTTCACGAATCTCTAATGACTTATTAAGTTGAAACGATTCTTCTTGCTTGGAACGATATACTTGGCGCAAGGCATCAGACTCTCCTTGCAATGTATACGTTGCAGCTTTTTGTGTATCGTAATCTGATTTTAAAGTGCCAACCTGATTCGAGATTTCAGTTAATGCCTGTTGTGCAGTTTCGCGTTCGGTTTCTAAACTTTGAATGGTGAACCGAGCACGTTCGTTACTTTTCTTATCCTGCTCAATCTGTTCTTTCAGATTGTTTACCCGATCATTTAAAAAGCGAAGGCGTTCATTTTTGATTTGCTTCTCGCTTTCGTATTGTCTGATCTGAGCGACATAATCATTGATTGATTTTTGTCTTGACGAAAGCGTTTTTTCTTTTATTAAAAGATCTGCTTTTGATTTTTCGATCAATGACTCTTTATCAGCAACGCTGGCAGTTAACTGAGTTTTACGATCACTTTCTTTTTCTACTTGCTTTTGTACGGTTGCAAAGGTTTCTTTTTGCTTGTTTACCACAACTTTTGCAAGCTGAATGCTTTTCTCTTTATAGTCTTCCTTAATCTTATAGTACTGCTCTGTTTGCTTCGCCTGTTTTTCCAAGCTCTTCATGTTCTTTTCAATCTCGAAAAGTAAATCCTCTACACGTTCAAGATCAGCATCGGTATCTTCAAGTTTTCGTAAGGTTTCTTTCTTGCGCTTTTTGAATTTTGAAATTCCGGCAGCTTCTTCAAACAACATTCTGCGCGAGTTATCGCGGTCGTTCAAAATATCGTCCACCATGCCCAACTCAATTATGGAATAACTGTTGGAGGCAATGCCTGTATCTAAAAACAAATTAGTGATGTCTTTCAAGCGGCAGGTTACACCATTAAGCAAGTATTCACTTTCGCCTGAGCGATAGAGTCTTCGAGTAATTGTGATCTGCGAGTATTCAGTAGGGAGAATATTTTTTGTGTTGTTTATAGTAAGTGATACCTCGGCCATTTGCTGTGGCGAGCGCTGGCTGGTGCCATTGAAAATAACGTTCTCCATTTTCTCTGAGCGGAGTGCACTTGTTTTCTGCTCACCCAATACCCAGCGAATGGAATCCACAACGTTAGACTTTCCGCAGCCATTAGGGCCAACAATGCCGGTAATCCCTTCATCAAAATTGATAACTATTTTGTCGGCAAAACTCTTGAAACCTTTGATCTCCAACTTCGATAACTGCATGAACCCTTTAGAATTAGTGGTTGAAAAAATAAGACGGCAAAGATAACTTTAGGATTGGCATTTGGAAAGTCAGGCACACCCATTTCATCCACAATTTATCCAATGCAAATAAATGCCTAAAACGCTGTTTTTCGAATTATTTCGATACCTTTGATCAATTCTATGGATATTCAGTTTTGGATTTGGCTAATTGTTATTGTTATTACTCTGATTGCCAGAGTGAGTAAGAAAAAACCGCAGTCGGGCGCACCATCTCAAGATAGGTACAATGAACCGAACACAACGAGTAACGAAACTAAGCCGATATCATTCGAGGATTTACTAAGGGAGATTCAAAACGCTAAGGTGCCCAAGCCTCTTATTCAGAAACCTGTGGCTTTGCCGCAACCTCAAAAAACGTACGACTATGTTGATTATGATGATGACATAGAGGAAGAGGTACAGCCTGTAAAAAGAAGGGATTACAAGTCGGAAGATGAGATTTACAATACGTACGAGAAGGCCAAGTCAGCAGCTTTCGATACAAAATCGTTGGAGGAAACGCTAAACGTAAATGATACGGAAGTTAAGTTCGAGAAACTAAAGGGCTTTGATTCTTACAACATTGACAAGAAGCCGGTGAGTAAATACGTGAAAGAGTTGCGCAACCGGGCTAGTTTTAAGAGAGCTTTTGTTCTTAGCGAGATTTTGAAACGGAAGTATTAGAAATTTGATTTTTTGAATAAAACATTACCTGAATTAGGTAATGGATTTTTTAATCTATGGCGATAATCAATTTAGTACATAATTACAGGTATTTAATGGCCGATTACATTTTTTGAAAGACCCGTAATAATCGTATATATTGCTTTGATTTATATCTTCATATGAACTGTTTTAACTACTTAAAGACCAGTATTTTATTTGTCTTTTTATTGTTTGGTAGTGCTAGTATCACCTATAGCAATAATGTAGGCGCTAAGCCAACCGCTAAAAACGATTATAATTCCATACCAATCGAATGTGATGAAATAGAGGTTAAATTGGATATAACCCAGACATCTAACAATCAGCAAAATGGAAAAATAGTCATGAATTTTAAAAAATCGACTACCTCCTACACCTGCTTTCTATTTTCCGGCAACAGCCAGGACAATCGTCTTGAAGTAAAAGACAATCAGGTAAGTGACTTGGCAAAGGGTGAATACAATCTCTACATCCAGAATAAAAGTGGGTGTACAAAGCATGTAAAATTTATGATTAACTGACTATAGGTGTGAAATCGAAAAACTTATTTTTTTGGGTCTTTATCGGACTTACTTTTTTTTCGACCTACGCATGGGCACAGACTCCCCTCGTTACATTATCCAATAAAAAAGATGCTTGCCGCGATTTGCTTGATGCTGGCGGTGCACCCGGTAGTGATGGTGTTTTGGATAATGGTTCTATTGTTATAACCGTAACATCAGGGATTCCCCCAATTAGCCTCTTTGTATTAGGACCAGTGAATAAGCTTAACATACCTATCACGATTGGAGTGCCTTATGTTGCAACTGATCTCAAACCAGGTAATTATTTTGTTGTAGTGCAGGATGGAAATCCTTCAGACTTTAATGGCTCTTTTATAATTAACGGAACTACTGATATTACCGCCAGTGTGTCATCCGGGTTTCCAATCAATAGCACAAGTTGTGGTACGCCCAATGGTCAAATATCATTAAATGTTTCGGGCGGCACTGGAAGTTATATTTTCTCATGGACGGCAACTAATGGCTTTATCTCTGCAAGCAAAGATATAACAGGATTAACTGCTGGAGATTATTCAGTAGTTGTTACCGATAATGGAACTAACTGTTCTCAAACTATAGGACCGATTAGCATAATTGAACCACCACCACCTACAAATGCAGTTCTAAGTTTAACTGGGGCAACGCCAATCTGTGCAGGAAAACCCTCTTCCATAAAAGTTGATGTAACAGGTGGTACAGGACCCTTTACGCTTACCATCAATGGGATAGGTGTAGTGAATAATTATACAAGTGGAACCAATATTCCTGTTGCTCCACTATCAAATACAACATATACGCTTACAACAGTTGCGGATGTCAATGGTTGTGCATCTGGGTCATCAAGTGGTTCGGCTATGATTGTTGTAAACCCGGTGCCAGTAGCTCCGACTATCACATTTACACCAACTACTTTTTGCGTTGGAAACGCAATAATTGCTCCTGCAATTACAACCCCAATAGGGGGTAGTATTTATTCATGGTATAGTGATGCAACATTATCTACCATACTAACTACCGGAACTACTCCAACGAATGCCCAATTAGGTTTTAGCAGCGCAGCGCCTAATACTACTTCAGTTTTTGTTACGGAAACAAATGCAACTAATTGCGAAGGCTCAGCTACCACAGTTACTCTAACAGTTAACCCAATTCCAACTCCACCCGCTGTCACATTTACTCCAAGTTCTTATTGTGTTGGTAATGTTATAACAGCACCAACAATTACTACACCAGTAGGTGGCAATACCTATAATTGGTACAGTGATATAAGTTTATCGACATTATTGATTACGGGGCCTGCACCAACCAATGCACAATTAGGCTTTAGTAGTGCATCGGCTAATGTGCGCACTGTATTTGTTACCGAAACCAACGCCACCAATTGTGAAGGCGCAGCAACTCCGGTTACATTAACAGTAAGTGCAGTTCCAATCGCACCACTAGTAACCTTTAGCCCAACAACCTATTGTGTTGGCACTGCCATTACACCACCCGTTATTACAACTCCCATTGGCGGAAGTACTTATACTTGGTTTAGTGATGCCGGACTTACTGCACAGATTGCGACAGGTTCAAATCCAACTAATGCTCAATTAGGATTCAGCAGCGCATCGGTCAATACTACTATAGTTTTTGTTACTGAAACCAATAGCAGCAACTGCAAGGGGCCATCAACAACAGTTACGCTAACTGTTAATCCAATTCCAGCCGCACCAACCATCACGTTTAGTCCGACTGTTTATTGCGTAGGGGCAACCATTACCTCACCAGTAGTAACAACACCCGCGGGCGGCAGTGTTTACACTTGGTATAGTGATGTGAGTTTATCCACGGTGTTAACTACTGGAACTGCGCCAACTAATGCTCAACTTGGGTTTAGTAGCGCATCTACGAATACAACTACTGTATATGTTACAGAAACAAACAGCAGCAGTTGCCCGGGTCCAGTCACCACAATTACATTGACTGTGAGTGCCATTCCTGTTGCTCCCGTTGTTACGTTTACTCCTACCAGCTATTGTGTTGGCGATGTTATTACACCACCCGTTGTAGCAGCGCCTGTTAGCGGAAGCACTTACACATGGTATGGTGATGCAGGTCTTACAACAATTTTAATTACAGGCCCGGCTCCAACAAATACACAGATAGGTTTCAGTAGTGCATTAGTAAATACCACAACTGTATTTGTTACGGAAACAAATAGCAGTAATTGCAGGGGACCAGCATTGCCCGTTACGTTAACAGTTAATGCAATTCCAGCTGCTCCAGCAGTTACATTTAATCCAAACACATATTGTGTTGGTAAACCAATTACACCGCCCATCATTGCTTCACCAATTGGTGGAAGTACATACAGATGGTATAGCGATGTGAGTTTATCAACTTTATTAGCAACCACCACCTCACCTACAAATGCACAGTTAGGTTTTAGTAGTGTTGCTGCCAATACCACAACAGTTTTTGTTACCGAAACGAATGCAAGTAATTGCACGGGCGTTGCTACTTCAGTTACACTAACAGTTAATTCAGTTTCTGTTGCGCCAGCAGTTACATTCAACCCAACAACCTATTGCGTGGGGGATGCTATCAATGCGCCATCAATTACAACTCCAACTGGAGGAAGTAGCTACACCTGGTATAGCGATCTTGCATTAACTACAATTCTTACAACGGGCACAAATCCAACCAATGCACAATTAGGTTTTAGTAGCGCTGCCGCGAATACCACCACAATTTTTGTTACCGAAACCAATACAAACATCTGCACGAGTATAGCAACACCGGTTACGTTAACTGTAAATGCTGTGCCTGCTGCGCCAGGTATTACATTTAGTCCAAATACGTATTGTGTTGGCTCCGCTATTACATCTCCAATTATTACAACGCCAACTGGTGGAAGTATTTATACCTGGTATAGTGATGCAGCACTGACTGCTGTGTTAACAACGGGTACAACCCCAACCAATCCCCAATTAAATTTCAGTAGCACCGCAGCTAATATTGCAACCGTCTTCGTAACCGAAACAAAAACAGGATGTACAAGTTCAGCTACAACTGTAACGCTTACTGTAAATGCATTACCAACAGGTTCAGTAAGCGGTAGCACAGCTATTTGCAATGGACAGAGCACTAATTTAGTTTTTGATTTTACAGGAACTGGTCCATGGACATTCCAATATTCTGACGGGATAACTACATTTCCTGAAAACGCAGCAACAAATACAGTCAACATCTCGGTAACACCTACTTCAAATACTACTTATACTTTGATCAGCGTAAGCGATGCAAATTGTGCCGGTGCGGTCATTGGTTCACCTGCAATCATCACGGTAGACAATCCTCCAGCTGCTGGCTTAATAGTAACCACCTCAATAAATCCTGTTTGTTCAAACGGATCAAGCGCTATTAATGTAGCCAGCTCTCAACTTGGTGTTACTTATCAGTTGCGAAATAATGCAGATAGTAGTCTTATAGGTTCTTCGGTAAGTGGAACCGGAGCCACTATTGCTTTACCAACCGGAGCGTTAACGGCTACTACAACTTTTAATGTGGTGGCTCAGCGCGGGGCTTGTCCGTCAGTTCAATTAACAACTACACCTACAGTTACTGTTGTGGGTTCCATAGATGACACGATTGGTGTTACCGCTCAGGCAGTTGCTGTTTGTGATGGCTCGGCCACCAACATTCAACTGGCAAGCTCGGTGGTAGGTGTTAATTATCAATTACGTAATGATGCTGATGATAGCGCTATAGGTGCATCAGTTGTAGGAACGGGGGCAGCAATTAATTTACCAACGGGTAATCTTTCTGTCACCACTACATTTAATGTGTTTGCTTCTAATGGAACTTGTTCTATTGAGTTGCTTAATCAAGCAACCGTAAATGTAGATGTAAATCCTAATCTCGGATTGTTGGTTACTGGCCCAGCCGCCACCTTGTGTGTTGGCGGAGGTACTTCAATTGATATTGCAAACTCTGAAGTAGGTGTAAGTTATCAATTGCGTAATGATGCTGACGATAGTTTGATTGGCTCGGCTGTAGCCGGAACAGGAGTAACTATTATATTATCGACAGGCTCATTGGCTATACCAACAACCTTTAATGTATTGGCTACCGGAGGCGTTTGTGCTCCCGTTGAGCTAACGACAACAGTAGCTATTAACGTTGCAGGATCAATAGATTTAACATTAGCAGTAACTGCTCAGGCAATAACTTTTTGTGCAGGCAATGCAACAATTATTCAAATAGCTAACTCTGAAGTAGGTGTTGATTATCAATTGCGTGACGATTTGAATGATACCAATATTTCCAGTTCTGTAGCTGGTACAGGTGGAACGATTGATATTCCAACGGGGAATCTCAACACCACAACAATATTTAATGTTTTAGCATCAAGCGTTACCTGCTCTGCTGAGTTAAATAACCTCGTCACTGTAACAGTTGATCCGGCTCCAGCACCTGGCCTTTCGGTATCGGCATTAAGCAGTACTATTTGTTTTGGAACTTCAACGGCAATTCAGGTTAACAACACAGAAGTTGGTATTAGCTATCAACTTCGCGATAATGTTACTAATAATCTTATTGGAAGTGCAATAATAGGTACCGGGTCAACGATAAGCCTCTCAACAGGATCACTTGTTGCCAACTCAACCTTTAATGTATTTGCCTCAATAGGATTTTGCTCAGCTCAATTGACTACCATTGTGTCAGTCACGGTGTTGGCAAATGGCGATCCAACTTGTACTCCACCAAATAATTGTGCAACAGTTATTATTACTCCTATTACAACGTTAGCAACGTGCGGTGCAGCTGTGCCAGATGGAACAGTAACTTTTGATATAAACCCAGCAACACCTGCGGTAAATATCATAGGAGTGAAAATTGAAATTAGTGGACCTAAGAATGTTACCCAGTTTAATAATTTTCAATTCCTTTCTTTACCAGTGGG